>NZ_DBLXSO010000009.1:0-80142 GCF_057878315.1 Jutongia sp.
CACTCCCCTGTTCGGATGATTCTTTGAAAAGCACCTGTGATGTTTCATCGCGGGTGCTTTTTTGTGCCGATTTTTGCGGAATGAAGATATTTTACAAGACTTTCTGTATTATAGCAGCTATTATACATATTATTCCGGAAAAAATGCCGAAAAGCTTTGAAACATAAGGCTTTTCGGCATTTAAGTTTTTTAAGAATATAGTCGGTTTTTATATATAGATTTTAATAAATAATATAAAAAGTCATCATTCCCCTATAAATGTTTTCCGCAGCTTCTTCATATCCAGTGTCTGGCTTGGCTTAAACGCATCGGAGCTGACATAGGATATGATGGAGCGGATAAACTGATCGACCTCCGGAAGCTTTGTGACATCGCGGTATGTGATCACTTCGTCTGTTGCGGTGATTGATTCATCGCGGGTCGGTTCTGTCAGGTTGACAAGCTCGCTGAGACGGATCGTACAAACCATCAGAGAACCGTTTCCGACCTGTCCCTCAAACAGGATGCCAAGCTTGTGGTTGCGGTCGAAGTTATCGATCATCTGAACGATCGGACGGAAGCTTTTGTCTGTCGTATCATCCAGAATCGCACAGTCACAGTGTGAAACAAGCTGATACCACTGTGGTGTTGCGTAGGAGTGGGATGGAAACTGCTTTAACGCAGGATGTTCATTCTGGATCAGCAGACCCATTGTGCCGACAGCGACCGGTTTTTTCATCCATTCGCAGATATCGCGGAACATTGGGTAGCACCAGAACTCTGTACAGTAGAAGCCCCTGAGGCTCTCCTTTGTCTCCTCCGGCAGATAAAGAACACGGCTTCCATTGGCAAGAAGTGTCTCTGCCTGATCGAAATTGTTGGTGATATATGTGGTATACTCGCCCTCGCCTACGGTTGCGACCGTCGCAGGATCGATCCGGTCGGTGACTGCAGGATACAGGAACAGTTCATATTCGTTATGAATATCTGTGCCATCAATGTCCAGAGTCAGTGTTGCCGTTCCTGCTTCAGAAACAGCCGGAACATCGATCGTGACCGCTCCGAGTTCGTTAAGACCAAGGAGCTCGTCCGGCAGGGCAACTGTATTTTCGCTTGACACCGTACCGTCTGCTAATGTGAAGCGGCAGGTTACGGACTTACCGGCAAGGCTTTCCTGACGGTAGTAGCGGATGGCGAGTGAAACATTAAAGGATGTTCCTGCGGTTAAAACATAGCTGTCAAATTCGGCAAGCAGGATCGCATCGGAACAGTACTGTGCCCACTCCTTGGTTGTGACAAGTCCTTTGCTGTCCATAAATGCATCAAGAATACCGACAAGAGCGGTGCCCTGACCGGAGAAATCCTGAATGTCGAGAATCTGATATCCGGCAAGGCTTTTGGTGCGGGCAGCAGCCTCCAGCTCTTCTTTATAACATTGAACGGCAAGCTTACCACTGTTGTAGAAAAAGTCGTCTGCCTGATCTGCCATACCCTTCTCGGTAAGGCGCTCACGGAATACCTCAAAGTTGCGTGCCTTGAGAACACCGGTGTATTTGTCGATCTCATGGAAATCCGGATAAACACAGTACTGACCGATCTCATGGGAGATAACCGGTATCTCCGGCATGAGAACCTCTGTGTTCTCGGCTGCCTTTACCTTCTTGACACCGGTACCGTACTGGATCTCAATCTCTGCTGCGTCATCACTGCTGTCTGTGCTTGTGTGTGTTGGCAGAATTGCTTCATCGTAATTCTTGCGGGTGGACGGCTCGGCACTTTGAACATGACCGAGCGGTGCATCGCACATGCCATAGGAACCACGGAAAAGACGGTTCTTGCTCAGACGGACACCAACAAAGAAATCTTCCTCCGGAAGAATGACCGGTGTATGTTGGAAGTTGTTGGAACCCTGTGTATATAAGTGGCGTGTATCCACAGCCTTGTAAGCGGCGAGAATCTCGGAAATACGCTCCTTGCTTCCCCAGAGCTCGTTACCAAGGGACATCATACAGTAGGAAGCGTGGTTTCCAAAATATTTCATCATGCGGAAGCCTTCCTCGATGAGGTATGACTGTTCTGTGTCGTTGTGCCCCTCCTCACCCGGCGCGGTCATTGTGCCCCAGAACGGAAGCTGTGGCTCCATATAGATGCCGACCAGATCAGCAGCCGTAAATGCGGCATCCGGCGGACAGCAGGTGTGGAAACGATAGTGGTTGATACCATAGCTCTTTGAGATAGAAAGAACACGGATCCATTCCTCAACGGTAGCAGGAACTGCTCCGGTCAGAGGAAAAATCAGACCGTCATGCTTTCCTCGCAGGAATGTCTTGCGTCCGTTGATCGTAAAATCAAGACCGTCTGCTTTAAAATCACGGAAGCCGAACGTTGTGACAGAAGTTTCTTCGCTGTCTGCAAAGGAGGCAGTCAGCTCATAGATCACCGGTGAATACTCACTCCAGTAAACCGGCTCCTCATTCAGTTCATATGTAATGCTTGTCACAGCCTCTCCTGCCGGAAATGGCACGTCAAAGCTCTGTGCTGCTGTTGCATGATCCTTCAGCCCGTCACGGTCACGAAGTCTGGTTTCAACCCGGATCTGCTTTGTGGCATCGGTGCCGGAGATGTTTACGGTAGTAAGCTCCAGAGTCACGGAAGCCTTTGCAGTATCCGGATACGTCTTAATATGTGAGATAAAACAGGTATCATGAATATGGAGAGAGATCTCTCCGATGATACCGTTCCAGTTGGTCTGAGTGTCAGGCGATGTCAGGTGACCGCCCTTTGTCGGATATGCCAGTGGATCTGCTTCGCCCTCTTCCGGTTTCTGGAGATTGGCAACAAGGATCGTCAGACGAAAATCCGGTTTGGTGACCGCCCCAGTCAGGTCATAGATGTGCGGTGTGTTCAGACTGTCATAGCTGCCGATCGGAACATCATCCACCCATACCTTTGTCACACGCGTGCGCTCCAGATAAAGGAAAATATTTTTGGAAAGATCGGCCTGCTCGAGATGAACCTCTTTGGAATACCAGGCGTAGCCCTCGAACAGATAAGGATCGGTCAGAGTACCGGTTTCGCGCTTGTCGGAAAATGTTCCCTTCTGTGCCATGGAGGTTGTCCCCGGCAGTGTGATCGTATCGCCAAGCGGTGTTGTATAAAATGCGTCATGAATGCCGGTGCAGCCGGCGTCAAGCCGGAAGTCCCAGACACCCTGTAAACTGATATTTTTAGTCATTCTTGTTCTCCTATTAGTGTTAAATTTCGACAGGAAAAATCCCTGCTTATGATTATACATGTTGTATCCGGCTCTTTCAATAAAAAGATGCAGGATTGCCGAAATTGCGCAATAAAGGTGTAATTGTTGGAAGCATAATAATACTGCATAAAACCGAAGACATATTTGTGGTTTTGAGTGAGCTGTGATATACTGCAAAAAAGAGGGTGAATACAGATGAGAAGAGGGATTGCTTCGTGAAGATACAGGAATGGCGCAGACTGGCGCTTTGCAGTGTCGGTCTGTTGGCGGCTGTACTGCTTGTCAGCCTGTCCGGAATGCTTCATCCACTGGCAGATAACAATCTGCCCGGAGAAGAAAACGGAACCGGGACGGCATCAGAACGGCTGCAGGATATTGCGCATGTGGAAGCGCATGGCAGAAATGAAAACAGGTCTGCGGTCACGCAGGAGCCGAGGCGGCAGTATGTGGTAGTCATTGATGCCGGACACGGCGGCGATGATGAAGGAACCGGATCGACGGACTGGAAGTACCTGGAGAAGGATTATGCACTGAAGGTGTCAGACTGTCTGAAGGAAATATTAGACGGAACGGACATTCAGGCGTATTACACAAGAACCGATGACAGGGAAGTATCCAAGGAGGATCGCGTTCGTCTGGCGAAGAAGGTCGGGGCAGATGCACTGATCAGCATTCACTGTAATGCATCGGATCCGGATGAGACAACGGCGAAGGGAGTGGAGACGCTTTATTCTTCCAGAAAGGCAGCAGCGAAGAATGGACTTTCCAGTAAAGAACTGGCGCGCAATATGCTGGAGTGTGTTTGTGAAACGACAGGCAGACAGAAGAGAAAGGTGATCCGCAGAGACCGCCTGTATCTGATGCATCATGCGGACATGCCGGTGACGATCGTTGAGATCGGCTTTATGACCAACCGGTCGGATATGGAGTATATGAAGTCCGAAGAGAACCAGAAGGCAATTGCGCAGGGAATTTATCGGGGAATCTGCACAAGCTTTCATATCTCCGAATAGAAAACAGACGATATGTCCGTGAAATGGAACATAATAAAAGGAAAAGAGGATAATCATGAAAAAAATAATCGTAGCAACCGGCAATGAAGGTAAAATGAAAGAGTTTCGTCAGATCCTGCAGGGGGAGGATATCGTATTTTCTTCTCTGAAGGATGAGAATCTGCAGGATGTAGAGATCGTTGAGGATGGCAGCACATTTGAAGAGAATGCACTGATCAAGGCACGTAAGATCTCGGAACTGACCGGACAGATCGTTCTGGCGGATGACTCCGGACTTGAGGTGGATGCACTGGATAAGGCACCGGGAATCTACTCCGCAAGATATATGGGAGAGGATACTCCGTATACAGTGAAAAATAATCATATCATCGAGCTTTTAAAGGATGTGGAGGGCGACGACCGCAGTGCCAGATTCGTCTGTGTGATCGCCTGTGTATTTCCGGACGGAAGAAGTTTCACCTGCCGCGGCGTGGTAGAAGGTCAGATCGGCTACAGTGAGAAGGGTGAGAACGGCTTTGGTTATGACCCGATCTTTTATGTGCCGGAGCTTGGCTGCACAACGGCAGAGCTTAAGCCGGAGGATAAAAATCAGATCAGCCACAGAGGGCGGGCTCTGACAGAGATGTACCGGAAAATGAAAGAATATGGTATTGTCTGATCAGAAAGCGGAAACAGAGAAAGGAATGTCAGATTAGTATGGAGAATAACGCAGCAGAACAGATCAAGGTGCTTGTGGTAAGCGATTCCCACGGAAGAAATGAGAATCTCAAAAAGGCAGTTGCAAATATGCGGGGAACTCATTGCAGGATGTTTCATCTGGGCGATTTTCAGTGCGATCCGGATGATATCTATGATCTGGCAGGCGTGCCGGTTGATATGGTGCGCGGCAATTGCGACAGCAGTCTTTGTGGTGTGCCGCTCTCAAAGATTGTGGAGATTGGCGGTTATCGGATCCTGCTGACACATGGTCATCAGTATGCAGGCTTTGACAGCATTGGAAGCATGAGTGAACTGGCGCGTGCCAATGACGTTTCCATCGTGATGTGCGGTCATACACATATTCCGCATGTGGAGCAGAGAAACGGTGTCTATGTGGTCAATCCGGGAAGTATTTCCAGACCGAGACAGGAGGGGCATCAGCCATCGTATCTTGTCATGAATATTGAACAGGGACGAGTAGATTTTGTGCCGGTGTATTTGACGTAAAAGCAGATTTCTGATATAATAGTTCTAAAATGAACTGTCTGATGCAAGGGAAAGCATCGTGTCCTGTCAATGTCAGACAATGGGGAGGGCTTCATGGATGACAGAATGGAACAATTATTAAGTGGTCAGTATTTCAAAAAGTATCAGGAAGTTATGTATTCCGAAATTACTGAAAAATTTAATATGACGATTATGGAAGTGCGTGTGCTGCTTTTTTTTGATAATCATGGAAGCCGCAACACGGCGAAGGATCTTGTGAAGATCTTTCATTTTACCAAGTCGAACGTGTCCAAAGCGATTGACAGTCTGCTGCTTCGCGGGTATTTAAAAAAGCAGTATGATGATCAGGACAGACGGTATATTCATTTGACGGTACAGCCGGAAGCAGCCTGTGTGCTGGAGATGGCAAGGCAGTGCCAGAGGGAGATGTTTCAGGAAATATTCCGGGGGATCAGCGAGGAGGAGCTTCTGGTTGTTCAGAACGTAGCGCAGAAGATTCACCAGAATATATCCGATGCATTGCAGTAATTGGGGGATGTGCATCGGAGCACGGGAAACCCGAAGGCATTTTTGAAAGGAAAGGTGATATTGTGCAGGATAATTTTGAAAAGATGATGAGCGATTTTACACACAAGTACAAGGATGTCTGTATTCAGAACAATTCCATTGACAGCAGTCTTTTTGCAGAATATGGGGTGAAGCGCGGGCTTCGTGACAAGAACGGTAAGGGCGTACTTTCCGGTATTACCAATATTTCTCTGATCAAGGCGAGTGACATTGTGGACGGTAAGGTTATTCCGTGTGATGGTCAGTTGTTCTATCGTGGATACAATATTTACGATCTGACGAACGGCATGAGAAAGGATAAACGTTTTGGGTTTGAGGAGATCACATATCTTCTGCTGTTTGGCAACCTTCCGACGAAGAGTGAGCTCGAGGAATTCCGTGGGATCCTTGCAAAGAACAGAAGACTCCCTACGAACTTTGTCCGTGACGTTATCATGAAGGCGCCGAGCCAGGATATCATGAATTCCCTGACGAAAAGTGTACTGACACTTTCTTCCTATGACGATAAGGTATCCGACATCAGTCTGGAGAATGTACTGTCACAGTGTCTGATGCTGATCAGTGTATTCCCGATGCTGTCTGTATATGGATATCATGCATATAATCATTATGAGAGAGACGAGAGCTTCTACATCCATCGTCCGGATGACAATCTGTCCGCTGCAGAGAATATCTTAAGAATGCTGCGTCCGGATAAGAAGTATACGGATCTGGAGGCAAAGGTACTCGATATGGCTCTGGTGCTTCACATGGAGCATGGTGGCGGCAACAACTCCACATTTACGACAAGAGTAGTTACCTCTGCAGGCTCCGACACCTACTCTGTTATTGCAGCCGCTCTTTCTTCTCTGAAGGGACCAAAGCACGGCGGAGCCAATATCAAGGTTGTTGAGATGATGCACGACATTAAGGAGCATGTCCGCGATACCGAGGATGAGGATGAGGTACGTGCATACCTTAAGAAGATCCTTCACAAGGAGGCATTTGACCGTCGTGGTCTGATCTATGGAATGGGTCATGCCGTATATTCCATTTCCGATCCGCGTGCCGTGGCATTCCGTGGCTTTGTGGAGAGCCTTGCACAGGAGAAGCATGAGAATAAGGATTATGCACTTTATTCCATGATCGAGAGGATCGCTCCGGAGGTTATCGGCGAGGAGTGTGCGATCTACAAAGGCGTCAGTGCAAACGTTGATTTCTACAGCGGATTTGTATACACAATGCTTGGAATCCCGACAGAGCTGTTTACACCGATCTTTGCGATGGCTCGTATCGTTGGATGGAGCGCACACCGTATGGAAGAACTTATCAATGTAGACAAGATCATTCGTCCTGCATATCAGAGTATTATGGTGCAGAAACCATATGAGAGTCTTGCGGACCGCAGTACACCAAAGTTAGACCGTAAGGGCAAGGAGCCTCTGAAGATTTCCATGAAGGATGAGAGCTGTTGATAAAGGAGGCTGACAATGTATATTGGTTCACATATTTCTGCATCAAAGGGCTTTGAGGCAATGGGAAAGCAGGCGTTAAAGCTTGGTGCCAACACATTTGCCTTTTTCACAAGGAATCCCCGTGGCGGTAAGGCAAAGGAGATTGATCCGGCAGATGTGGATAAGCTGCTCGCACTGATGGAGGAGCATCATTTTGGTAAACTGGTCGCACATGCACCGTACACGATGAATCTCTGCGCTGCCAAGGAGAATGTCCGAAACTTTTCGATGGAGATGTTTCAGGACGATCTGAAGAGAATGGATTACCTGCCGGGCAATTATTATAATTTCCATCCGGGTTCTCATGTGGGACAGGGGGCAGAGCAGGGAATCGAAATGATCGCGGAGGCGCTCAACGGAGCACTGTTTGAGGAGCAGACCACGACGGTGCTGCTGGAGACGATGGCAGGGAAGGGCAGCGAGGTCGGAAGAAGCTTTGAGGAGCTTCGCCGGATCATCGACCTGGTTGACCTTGATGATAAGCTGGGTGTCTGTCTGGATACCTGTCATATCTGGGATGGCGGCTATGATGTTGTCGATCATCTGGATGATGTATTAAATGAGTTTGATCAGGTGATCGGACTGGACCGCTTAAAGGCAATTCATTTAAATGACAGCATGAACCCGCTCGGTGCACACAAGGACCGTCACGAGAAGATCGGTCAGGGACATCTGGGACTTGAGGCGATCACAAGGATCATCAATCATCCGGCACTTAAGGAGCTTCCGTTTATTCTGGAGACGCCAAACGATGATGAGGGCTATACCAATGAGATTGCCATGCTCCGCAAGCTCCGGAAGGAGTAAGGAGCCGGGGAAGAATCTTAATAAATTTGTAATTTATGATACCTGCAGGATGTGGTATTCTATATAGAGAATCCATATACTGCGGGTGTTTTTTGTTAGCGGAGAGTGTTCTCTCCCTCATGAGCGAGGAGGGAGCCAAAGTGGGTCTGCCTGCTTGGTTCGTTTATTTTGAAACCCACTGTGTGATGATACAGAAGGAGGAACAAGTATGGGGGAAGGCATGGCAACGATTCTTGTGGCGGACGATGATCCGGATATCGCAGAGCTTGTGGAGATCCATCTTGCCGAGGAAGGCTTTCGTGTTTATAAAGCATATGATGGAAGGGAAGCACTGCAGGTTTTTGCGAGGGAGAAGATCGATCTGGCAATCCTTGATATTATGATGCCGGGCATTGACGGAATCCATGTCTGTGAGAAGATCCGTGAGGTCAGTATGATCCCGGTGATCATGCTGAGTGCGAAGGATTCCGAGGCAGACAAGGTGGCAGGGCTTGGGATCGGAGCGGATGATTATGTGACAAAGCCATTTCTGACGGGAGAGCTTGCTGCCCGTGTAAAGTCCCAGTTACGGCGTTATCAGAAGTTCGGTGTACAGGATCCGGCGGAGCGCACCGATGAGATCAGCCTGGAAAATTTACACATTGACAAAAGCCTTCATGCGGTGGAAGCCTTTGGAAAGCAGGTACATCTGACGCATCTGGAGTTTGAAATATTATATCTGCTAGCATCCCATCCAG
Organism: Jutongia sp.; assembly: GCF_057878315.1. Classification (NCBI taxonomy): domain Bacteria; kingdom Bacillati; phylum Bacillota; class Clostridia; order Lachnospirales; family Lachnospiraceae; genus Jutongia; species Jutongia sp. Next base: position 9,059 of record NZ_DBLXSO010000009.1, read on the forward strand.
GCAAGGTGTTTAGCACCGATGAGATCTTTGAACGGGTGTGGAAGGAGAAAAGCTACGACATGAGTAACACGGTGATGGTGCATATCCGGAGACTCCGGGAGAAGCTGGAGGGAAGACAGAGAAAGGCTCAGATCATCAAAACGGTCTGGGGAGTGGGATATAAGATTGAAGCATAGTATTTGGAAGAGCCTGAGACTGAAGCTTGTATTGTATGGGGCGGCGAGTCTGCTGCTTGCCGGAGTGACAGAGAGTATTCTCGCGATGCTTCTGTATCTGATGTCTACGGTGCTTGGGGTATCCAGACAGGATACCGTCTATCAGGCGGATGTTTCCTATGGACAGGATGCGGCGCAAATGCCATCGACTGTTTTGAAACATCTGGAACAGCTGGGCAGCGATAGTTTATATACGATGATTGCAGTTGGTATCCTTGCGGGAGTGTTTCTTTTTGTGGTCTATTTCCTGTTTCTGACAAGGGGACTGACCCGTGATCTTTCCAATCTTGCGGCGGGCATTTCGTCCATGACCATGGAACGACCGCGAAGACTTCCGGTGAAACGACAGGATGAGATCGGGGAGATCGCCCGCTCCGTCAATGAGATGACGGAGGAACTTACCAGGCTGATGGATGCGGAGAGAGAGGCACTGCAGACCAATAAGGAGATGATCGCCTGCCTGGCACATGATTTAAGGACACCTCTTACCTCTTTAAACGGCTATCTGAATCTGATGATGGATACCGACAAATATGACGCTGCGCAGAGACAGCATTTTACGGAGGTTGCCCTTCGAAAGGCTGACCGGCTGGAGGGACTGATACAGGATCTTTTTGATTATACGAAGCTGATGAGCGGGGAGATCACGCTGCACCGTAAGCAGGTTGATTTTGTTAAGCTGATCGAGCAGATGGTCGAAGAATTTTATCCGCTCATGGAGGATAATGAGTTGCATTGCTGCTTTGACAGTGCATGGAAAAGTCTGGAACTTGCGGTGGATCCGGACCTGATGGCGCGGGCAGTGCAGAATCTTTTAAGCAATGCCGTCAAGTACGGAAAGGATGGCAAGCAGATCCGGATCTGTCTGCAGGAGAGAGATGGGATCGTGTTGTCTGTAACGAATTATGGACTGATCATTCCGGAGGAAAGCCTGGATATGATCTTTGAACGTTTTTACCGGGTAGAAGGAGCAAGGTCACCTCAGACGGGAGGAACCGGACTGGGACTGAATATTGCGAGGGAGATCATTGTGCTGCATGGCGGCAGTATCACGGCACAAAGCAGTCTGCAGGGGACCATATTTGAGATATTCCTTCCATGGCAGAATGAGACGGAGGATGCAGAATTTTGAGAAAACGTTTAATGCATATAGGAAAAGTTCTTTTGATCGCGGCGATGGTCATTCTCTGTCTTGTGTTTCTGGACAGGCTTGGCAGCAGGAGGGTGGGACAGAAAAACGATAATGTGATCTCTTCCAATAAAATGGCTGTGTTTACCAGAGGAAATGTCCATGCGGAGATTCAGATCGGTGCAGCGACAAAGATACGGTACGGCAGGTATACACAGCTTACGGCCAATGTCCGGAATCTGGGGGACAGATTTTCAGGAGTGCTGCGTGTAAAGCCTGTCGGCATCAAAAACGGCACCGTCTATGAAAAGCAATTTGAACTGGCGCATTCCGGCAGCAAATCGCTGAAGCTTTATCTGCCGGTACAGACGGAAAAGGGGTACTTTAAGCTTACCTTTTTGGGGGAAGACGGTCAGGTGTTATATTCCGGTGTGATATGGACGGACGTTGACACAGAAACCGATGGGAAATATGTCGGTATCTGCAGTCGGAAGAAGGACCGGATGCGTTACATGGAGGAGAGCGGTACGAATGTAACATATCTGTCCGAGGAGGAGCTGCCGGAGGATTTTCGCGGCCTGGACTGGCTGGACGTACTGATCGCCAGTGATATAGATCTTCAGACGCTGCAGGAAGCGCAAGTGCGTGCGATCATCAACTGGGTTCGAAACGGAGGTATATTGGTGTTAGCAGACTCCGGTCAGGCAAGAGAAATCTCCCCGTTTCGCGGGAAGCTGTTTGAGTGGAAAAAGCAGGGCAGCTATGACATTGCTACGGCATTTGGCGTGACGGAAAAGGATATGAAGCAGATACGGGAGGAAGCGGTGCAGGAGGCTGCAAAACAGAAGCAGCAGGAGGTCAAGAGGTTCCTGAAAAAGAACCTTTCGGATGCAATATATAAGAAATGGGAAAATGACATTTCCGATTTGGAGAAATCTGACGAATGTATCCGGCCGGAGGGAGAGATCTATCATTATCTGAGTGGTTATTTTACACAGAGTATGCTGGATGATTTCCTGTCGATGAAGCTGACGGATGTGGAGAAAGCCGCAGTCAGGGAGAATGTTTTTTTCAAAAGAGTTCACAGGGAGCTGCAGGAGCTGGAGGTGACCGGTGGCAAAGCACTTTTGAAAACAAGGAAGGGAAAGGTGATACTTCAGGAGAAAAAAACAGGAAGAGGACGTGTGATCATAAGCGGTGTATCGTTAGGTCTATCCTCACAGTATTGGGATGTGCAGGGAAGCCGGATCCGCAACATTATATGGAAGGATTTTAGTGAGCAGGAGGGACGGCAGAGAGAATATAAAAGGAATGGTGGAGAGACAGAACAGATCTATGAAGACGGGCTGGCTGTGACTGACTGGAACAAGTTGCCGAATCTGCGGTTTTATATTGTTTTTCTGCTTGTCTATATTGTGCTTACAAGTCCGGTGTTTTATTATCTGATGAAACGGTCGAGACATCGTATGGCAGTCTGGGGGATGATCCCGGCGGCATCGGGGTTGTTTGCGGTACTGATCTACCTGATCGGCACGAGCACGAGACTGGAGGGGCAATGCATTAATTACCTGAATCAGATCGAGGTGGACAGTGAGGGAAACGGCATGCTGGAATGTCATTTCCGGCTGATCCATGATGAGGCAGGAAGCTATGAGCTTTCCGTGGATGGAGGTCCGGTTATGGAAAGCTCACAGGAACAGGCAGATGGACAGAAGAAAACGCGTCTGAGCCAGGGAGAAGGGAAGACAACGCTTCAGGTGGAACAGGCGCCGTCGTTTGAGGGAACCAATCTCCTGAGTCAGGATTCGGTGCGGCTTGACGGCTCGATCAAGGCGGATCTTTCCGTGTTAAATATGCACCTTCTTGGCAGACTGAAAAACCGCTCGGGCAGTGACCTCGAGGATTGTGTGATCTACCACAATGGAGTGATTTATCAGCTTGGGGATATTGCGGATCAGAAGACGTATCTGTTAAAGGAAAATCATTACCTGAAACGTTACTGGGTCAATGATTACAGCGGCAACTACGAACGTCTGGCAGATAAGTTATTTACGGATACGGCGAAAAGAACGCTGACCGGTGAGCAGAAGAAGAGACGATGGGCTCTTCTGGAAGCGTGCATGAAGAAAATGGGAACGACCGAGACGTTTTTCTATGGATTTGTCCCGGAGGAACAGGAGATATCCGGGTGGTATGATGTCCGGAAAGCAAAGCAGCAGAATATGCTGGGAGGCATTGAGAACATTGGCTGCCCGAAATACGGAGAAACCGGTATTATGCTGCGTATTTCCATTGGCGGACAGACGGTGTTAAACGAAGGAGACGCAAGGAATATTCTGGTCGGAGGTGACTAAGTATGCTGAAGATACATCAGGTTTCAAAAATCTATCAGAGGAAATATTTGCTGGAGGATCTGAATCTGGAGGTGGCAAATGGTGAGATATTTGGCGTGATCGGTGCACACGGCGCCGGGAAGACAACACTTTGCCGGATGGTCGCGGGGCTTATTCCGTTTGAGGGAGGAGAAATCCTGGCGGGAACCCCGGAGGTGCGGATCGACGGAGAGGGTGCTGCGGGGCTGGTCGGCTATGTCCCTGCAGAGTTTGGAAGATATCGTGATATGACCGTGGCGGAGTATCTGGAATATTATGGCGGACTGTATGGAATATCCGGATACCGGATCGACCGGCGAATGCAGGAATTGCTTCCGGCGTACAGAATGGACGGGATGGAGGTGGTGCCGGTGGCGGAACTGGCACCACACGAAAAGAAACAGCTGGCCTTAGTGAGATGCATGCTGAGAGAACCGGATGTACTTGTTTTGGATGATTTCTATCATGGCATTGACGCGGGGAAGAGACCGGTGTTGGATGAACTGCTTCATCTGCTTCAGGATACAGGGAAAGCCATTCTGGTTACCTCTGCCGGTTTCTCGCCTCTGGCGGGGAGTGGTGCGTTTCTGGGAATTCTCCAGAATGGGGCAATTGCCGTGCAGGGATCGTTAGAGGAAATCTCGGAACAGATCAATCAGACGAATCCTCTGGAGCTTTTGGTGGCAGAAAACTGTGCCGGAGCCGTAGAGGTGCTGAAGCAGGAGGAGACGGTGACAAGGATCTCGATTGATGGCGGCAGGATCCTCGCGGGCTTTCGGGGAACGCAGGAGGATCAGACAAGGATATTGCGGCGTCTTGTGGAAAATGATGTCGAACTGATCTCGTTTCAGCGAAGGAAAAGTGATCTGGAGACGGCCTTCTGGAAAATGACAGAGGAGAACTGATCAGGGTATAGGGAGATGGCCGAAAAGAAGCTTTTGGAAAATGGAGGTGATATGGATGAAGCTTAAGCTTAATCCGATTTTGCGGGAGGAGATGAAACGCTATGCGGGGTCAAGGCGGTTTTATGTCTGGCTGGCAGCGTATGAGCTGCTTCTTCTGGCTGTTTCCGGGACCGGCTATGGGATCGCACTCCGGACCGGCTGGAATCATGTGATGGATTACTCCGGGATCGCCTATGTGTATCTGGTGCTGGCGGGCATTCTTGGCAGCACGGTTCTTTTACTGGTGCCCTCCTTTGCGGCAGCAAGCATTGCCTCGGAATGGGAGGATCGCACGATGGAGCTTCTGATGGCATCGCCTCTGAAGCCGTTTCGGATCGTTGCGGGTAAGATGTTGTCTTCCATCTGTCTGACCCTTTTGTTTATTGTGGCCGGAATGCCGTTTTTGTCTCTGGTATTTGTGATCGGAGGCGTTGAGAAGCGCCATTTGCTGGAGCTTTTACTGGTGCTTGCGGTGGAGTCTGTATTTACCGGAAGCATTGGTGTTTACCTGTCTGCCTTAAGCCGGAAAACAGACACGGCAGGAATCAGGTCGTATCTGGCGGCAATGGGGGCGGGCATCGGCACGATCCTTATTGTGGCGGTTGTTTATTTTCTGCGCAAAAGCAGCGGTGGACATCCGGCAGGGGTCAGTCCGGTGAGCGCTTTTGTTCTTCTTTTGCTGGTAAATCCGCTTGTGACGTTGGCTTCTCTTCTGATGAGCCATATGGGATATACCGTGAAATTTGAACGGCTTCTGAATGTACTTGGAACACTGCCACAGGGGATTTTGACACATTGGTGCATGATCAGTGTTCTCCTGCAGCTTCTTCTTTCGGCAGTTTTTTTTGTTCTTACAGTACGCCGCCTGCAGCATTATTATCAGTAACTAAGACTTCCCATACCAAGGATAGAAATCCGCCCATAATATTTCTTATGTCAATAACGTTTGAAAGTGATTTTTGCCATATAGATTCTTAAAATCTCTGGGAGATCGTGCCTGAAAATTGACTTGTCGTTCTACGGTTTTCGCAAAATCTAAATGCTTTGCTGTTTCGATGTTTGATGAACGTGTCTTTCCGTACTCGCCTCAGGGTGGGATTCAGGTGTTTCAAAGGGTACTTGCGCTCGCCACTACTTGCACCTTGTTTTTTAAGGTGCTATGTAGTGTTGCATAGCGCAATGTAGCGAAAGCGTGCCCACTGAAATAGCTGAGCCCACCCATGAGGCTCAGTCGTCCAGACACGTATTTCATCGAAACATTGCAAAGCAAAGATTTTGCAGAAAACCTAACGATCTGCGTCAATTTTCAGGCACAGTCTCCCAGAGTTAGTTAAATTCAGAGGCAAAAATCACAATGAAATTTACAATACATAAGAAATATTATGGGCACACATCAATTTGAGGTATGGGAAGTCTTAGTCAGTAAGACACAAAGACAGCGTATTTTGTGAAATTGCAGAAGTTCCTGACAGGGGAATGTGAAAATATTTTTCTGTGGAATTTCTATTGACGAGTGTTATTGCAGGGGGTAAGATAGACGGGTGATATTTACCGGAAGATATGCGAGCTGTGCTTCGGAAGATGTACAGTGATATCAGTGGGGCTGTCACAGAACCGATAGAAGAGGAGAACAGACGTGAGAAAAATCAGTGAGAGAAAAAGAGTCGTTGTAAAGGTGGGAACCTCCACATTGACACACCGTACCGGACGATTAAATATCCGCCGTGTGGAGAATCTGGTCAAGACCCTTGCAGATCTTCAGAATGCCGGTCATGAGATTGTGCTGGTGTCCAGCGGAGCGATCGCACTTGGCATGGGAAAGCTTGGCATGACCAAACGACCGCAGGATACGCCGGGCAAGCAGGCATGCGCTGCGGTGGGACAGTGTGAGCTGATGTATATGTACGATAAATTTTTTGCCGAATACAGTATTGTTGTGGCACAGGTGCTTCTGACCAAATATGTGCTTCTGGAGGACCGCAGACAGCATGTTGTGAATTCGATGGAACGTCTTTTGTCACAGGGAGTGATCCCGATCGTCAATGAGAATGATACGGTGGCAATCGATGAGCTGGAGCTTGAGGTGGGAGAGAATGATTCTCTTGCAGCCAATGTTGCAACGATCGCCAATGCAGATCTGCTGGTGATCATGTCTGATATTGATGGTCTGTATGATAAGGATCCGCATGTCCATGAGGACGCCAGACTGATCCCGGAGGTCGGCAAGATTACGGACGATATCAGAGATCTTGCGGGAGGTGCCGGATCGGCACTGGGAACCGGTGGAATGGCAACGAAGATAAAGGCGGTTGAGATCGCACATGCTGCCGATATTGACGTGGTGCTTATGAACGGAAAGAATCCGCGCAAGCTGTATGATCTGTTTGAGGATAAACCGGTAGGAACCATATTTGCGAAGCAGTAAATGATAAAGCTCTGTGTTGGATGCATTTTATCCGGCACAGAGCTTTTGTGAAAATAGAGAAAGGACAGTGGTGAACAATTTACACCGCTGTCCTTTTTGTCGTTAAAATTTAGATACTAAAACTTCCCATACCTCAAATTGATGTATGCCCATAATATTTCTTATGTCCGGTTATTTAGAAATCATATTTTGCCTGCCAATATATTAAAAATCCGTGAGCTATGACTAAAAAATTGTCTTGTCACTTACGGATTTCGAAAAATCAAATTGCTTTTCTGCTTTGATCTTCGATAAACGCATCCTGCCGTACTCGCCCCGAGGTGGGCTCAGTCGTGCGGATGCGTATTTATCAAAGCATTGCAAAGCAAAGATTTTTCGGAAATCCTACTGATCTGCGTCAATTTTTTAGTCATAGTTCACGGATCAAGTGATTTCTCAGGCAAAATTGATATTTTATTTTCCGGACATAAGAAATATTATGGGCGGATTTCCATCGTTGATATGGGAAGTCTTAGTCATATTATTTGTTCAGCTGCTCGAACAGGACGTCCAGAAGAGCATCGTTATCCGCCGGATTCATGAAACAGAAACGGATATATTTGTTGTCCAGAAATGGGAATGTTGAGCAGTCACGGATCATCAGTCCCTTTCGGATCGCTGCCTCAAACAGATCCATGGAGGTCACATCATCCCGGAGGATGCGGACGAGAATGAAATTGCCGTGAGGCGGATAATATTTGATGTTCGGACACTTGTCAAGGATACCGCAGATCCGGCGGCGCTCGGAGGAGATTAACTCCTTCGTGTCGTGGATATATTCCTTATCCTGAAACATGATCTCTCCGGCAACCGCGGCAAGTGAATTGATCGTCCATGGATTCTTCTTGCTGTCGATGTCCTGCAGAAGCTGGTGGTTGCCACAGATGGCATAGCCAAGGCGCAGACCCGGCGCTGCGAAGAATTTGGAGATGCCGCGCAGGATAATGATATTATTATAATAGTTGGTTAGAGGGATCGAAGTGATCTCATCCGCTTTCTCGGAAAACTCCACATAGGTTTCGTCTACCATGACAAAGATTCCTTTTTCCTTACAGGTATCCAGAATGATCCGCATGCTCTGGCGGTCAATCTGGGACGAGGTAGGATTGTTTGGATTACACAGAACGAGAAGATCAATATCGCGGTCCAATGCCTGTGTCAGCTCATCGATATTCAGTTTGAAGTCATCACTTTCCTTCAAGCGGAAATAGTGGGAGCGGCCGCCCTCGAGACTCAGTTCGTGTTCGTATTCGGAATAAGTCGGTCCGACGATCAGTGCCTTTTTGGGATGCTTTAACTGGATCACCAGCGAGATCAGTTCGGTGGAACCGTTTCCAACGAGAATGTTGCGATAATCTGTGCCGGTATATTCGGCAATACATTTGCGCAGGCTTGTATATTCACGGTCAGGGTAAGAGGTGATGGCATCGATATGTTCCATCAGACCCTCGCGGAGCTTATAGGAGATACCGAGAGGATTGACGTTGGCGGAAAAGCTTGTGATGTCCTCCTTTTTGATGCCGTAGGCAGCTTCTATCTTTTCGAGATCACTTCCGTGAAAATGTTCCTTGTGTTCAATCATAATCTGGCCTCATTTCTATCATTTGTTATCGAACGTTGCACACAGTATACCATTTGACAGGGGTGTTGTAAATGTTGCGTTGAGTTTTTGGCGGTTATCCTCTATAATAAAAGAAATTGACGATATGCGGTCTGTGACGGCAGGCGGCATGCAGAAATTATACGGAGGTAGTACGGATGGCAAGGAAAAAGCAATACGAAGAAAAGCAGCAGCACGGCACGGTCGAGCTGCCGGTCGGACTGCATAAAATGAGCTATCCGGCCGGCACGGATGCGATCTTTTATCTTCACTGGCATCAGGAGTTTGAAATCCTGATGGTGACGGAGGGAGAGATCAATTTTGAGATCGAGGAACGCAAATATCTGCTGCAGGAGGGAGACGGTGTATTTATTAATTCCAATCTTCTTCATTCGGCAAGGGCAGTGGACGGAAAGCCATGCAGCTTTTTCGCGATCGATTTTCATTATCAGTTTCTGCATGAGGACATTCACAGCCGGTTCGGCAGAAAGTATCTCAAACCGGTGTTGGATGGTAAGATCATTTTCCCGGAGTTTATCTCCATGCGTTGCCCGGATGAGCCGTACCGGCCGGAGTTTGCGGATACCGGCAACCGGAGAAGGACTCCTGCACAGCCGGAGCTTGAGGCAGAGTGGGACGATGGAGGCTGGCAGAAGCAGGTGCTCAGGCTGCTTCGGGAGCTGTATGCATGTCCCGAGCATGACACGGAGCCGTACGAGCTGATGATTCGAAGCCATATCATGGGGATCTGGGACCGGCTGAACAGACAGAGTATACGCGTGTCGAGAAGGGATGAGCCGGGGGAGACAGGAAGGCTTGAGCCTGTTGTGAAGTATATGAAGGACAACTTCGCTTACGAGATCACATTATCGGAGTTAGCGGAAATGCTTCCGATGAGTGAGGGACAGTTTTGCAGGATCTTTAAGCAGACGATGAAGATGTCGCCGATGCAGTATCTGATGCGTTACCGGATATTGCAGAGCTGCCGTCTGCTGCAGGATACCGACAAGAAGATCGGAGAGATCGCCAACCTGTCCGGGTTTAACAATATCAGTTATTTCAACAAGGTATTTTTACAGACGATCGGATGTACGCCGAGAGAATACCGCAGCACCGGAAACTATTAGCCGGGAAAGGAATGTATCATTATTATGAGAGATTACCACAATATTTTGGACGCCGCACAGAGCTTTGAGAGTGCCTGGGGATTTATTTTTGACATGGATGGTCTGATCTTTGACACGGAGAGATTGTTTATGGAGCAGCTTGCCGTTGTGATGGCAGAGCGCGGATACCGCCTCAGCAGGGAGGTTTACTGCAAGAGTCTCGGGCTTACCGGTAAGAGTCTGGAGAAGCTGATGCTGACAGAATATGGTATGGATTATCCGTTTGCACAGCTTGGCAGAATTGCAAGAGAGCACGTAGATGCGATCGCAGCAACGGTCGGTCTGGAGTTAAAGCCTGACATTGTGACGTTGTTACAGTGGATCCGCCGTCAGGGACTTAAAGCTGCCGTGGCATCCTCTACCAGATCCGATATCGTGGAACGTTATCTGGAGGGTGCCGGCATCCGTAAGTATTTTTCGGTGATCGTGGGCGGAGAGATGGTAGAGAGATCTAAGCCGGAGCCGGATATTTTCCTGAAGGCAGCGCATCTTTGCGGCTTAAAACCGGAGCAGGCTGTTGTTCTTGAGGATTCCGAGAACGGTGTGCGTGCGGCTGTTGCCGCCGGCATACCGGTAATCTGCGTTCCGGACCTGAAAATGCCGGAGGACGAAGTGCGCAGGATGGCAAACATCGTTGTGACACCTCAGCTTCCGGACAAATAGAGCTTGGATATTATTATCGGTTGAAATTTTTATGAAAAGAGGAATTCTTAATAAATTCAAATTGTCTTTTCTGCTGCGGTGAGAGCTGCGCAGAAAAGATTTCTGTCAATATCTGATTTTCTTCCTCCGTAAACTGAATATTTTCCCGCTGCATCGTCTGTTTCCACTGCATCAGCAGAGGAAGTGCCTCGGTTAATTTTTTTCCCTGCAGGGAAGCGGCAAGTTGCTCGATCATTTTCTGCTTGGCAGGCTCCATCGAGCGGAATGCCTCATTCTGATGCCATGGTTCCATAATCTGCCTCCTTTTCTTCACCGGATGTCTGGGTGAAGCTCTTTAGCTGTTCGAAAAGCTGCTGTTGTTCCGGGGAAAGCTGTGTGATCAGAAATTCCATCAGATGGTTGGAGCTTCCCATACCGCCAAAGCCGCCCAGGAGTTGCAAAAGCATCTGGAGTGGATTGGCAGATGGGGAGGAAAATCCGGCAGCATGCAGATCCGGATTTCCATCGGGACCTTGTTGTGCCATGAAATCCCGGTAATTCTGGAACAGATGGCCGGCTTTGATGAAATTCAGGATCATCTGTACGAGATCGGCTTCCCGCGGGGTGCAGAATTCCTGCATGTGCATCAGCATTTCCTCGGGCCGGGCTGTCGTTTCGCATGCTTCCAGATCGCCTGTCATGCCGCCACGCGCCGTTGATAACAGTGTATTTGCCTGTAGTACAAGGTCGAGTGCGTACCGCTGACGCCCGGAGGTGTAGGGCTGTGCTGCACGCAGCATCGCCATACGGCGGTCTCTTTCTTCTGTGGTCATAGGATCGTCTCCTTTCTGTAAATGCATGATTTCGTGTTGTTATATGAATATGCATCCGCATGGGAAATATGATTGACAACCAATGCAGAGATTGTATAATTAAAATGTTATGCAGATGACGCGGGAAATGTATAAGAAACTGGATCATAGCAGAGAAAAGAGGCATAAATGGCAAAGAAATTGATAGACTTGATCGGTATCTCCAAAAGCTATGGAGATAAGGTGATATTAGACGACTTAAATTTATATTTAAACGAGAACAGATTTCTTACGATACTGGGACCGAGCGGTTGCGGAAAGACGACAACGCTGCGCATCCTGGGTGGCTTTGAGACGCCTGACAAGGGAAGAGTGATCTTTGAGGGCAGAGATATTACGTCACTGCCGCCCAATGAGCGTCAGGTCAATACGGTTTTTCAGAAGTATGCACTGTTTACCCATATGAATATTGAGGAGAATATCGCATTTGGTTTAAAGATCAAGAATAAGTCCAAAAGTTATATCAGAGATAAAGTAAAATATGCATTGAAGCTCGTCAATCTGGACGGCTATGAGAAGCGGATGCCGGATTCGCTCAGTGGCGGACAGCAGCAGAGAATTGCAATCGCCCGTGCAATCGTGAATGAACCGAGAGTCCTGCTTTTGGATGAGCCGCTTGGAGCACTGGATCTAAAGCTTCGCCAGGACATGCAGTATGAGCTGATCCGTCTGAAGAATGAGCTCGGGATCACGTTTGTTTATGTGACACATGATCAGGAGGAGGCTCTGACGATGTCCGATACGATCGTGGTCATGAATCAGGGCTACATCCAGCAGATCGGTACGCCGGAGGATATCTATAATGAGCCGCAGAATGCATTTGTGGCAGATTTTATCGGAGAGAGTAATATTATTGATTCTACAATGGTAGAAGATCGTCTGGTGGATATTCTGGGTACGAAATTTGTCTGTGTGGATGAGGGTTTTGGCAGGAACCAGCCGGTGGATGTGGTGATCCGTCCGGAGGATATTGTATTGACAGAACCATCAAAGGGAATTATCTGCGGGCGCGTGACCTCTGCAATCTTCAAGGGTGTTCATTATGAGATGGAAGTGCAGGCGGCCGGCTTTGAATGGCTTGTTCACAGCACCGTTTTGAAGGAGCCGGGCACCGAGGTGGGAATCTGGGTAGATCCGTTTAATATCCAGATCATGCATAAGCCGGAGTCGGAGGATGAGGAGCAGGAGCGTACGCTCGAGTAGATCGGAATGGAGGAATTGACATGAGAAGATTAGGCAAAAAACTTCTTGCGGGACCATATCTGATGTGGATGCTTCTGTTTACGGTGGTTCCGCTTATATTGCTTGTATATAATGCATTTACGGCATCGGACGGATCCTTTACACTTGCCAATGTGGCTGCGATCCTTGATCCGGTCAATGGAAAGCCGTTTTTACGCAGTATCGGAATGTCACTTCTGGTGACAGGGATATGCCTGGTGCTGTCCTTTCCGCTGGCACTGATCCTGCGTAAATATTCCAGCAACAAGAACAGCTTTATCGTAATGATCTTTATTCTGCCGATGTGGATGAATTTCATGCTTCGTACTCTTGCGTGGCGGCTGATCCTTCTGAACAATGGAATTTTGAATCAGATACTTACATCCCTTGGCTTTGGAAGAGTTCATCTGATGAATACGATGTGGGCGGTTATTTTAGGTACGGTTTATGATTATCTGCCGTTTATGGTGCTTCCGATCTATAACGCCCTTGTTAAGATTGACAACGATGTGATCAGCGCGGCACAGGATCTTGGTGCAGGACAGGGGACGATCCTGCGTCGGATCATCATCCCGCTCAGCATTCCGGGGATCGTCAGCGGGATCACGATGGTCATGGTGCCTTCAATCAGTGAATTTGTCATTGCATCCATGCTGGGCGGCGGCAAGGTTTATCTGATCGGAAATGTGATCGAGCAGGCATTTAATTCCGGTTATGCAGATATCCATGCGGGCTCCGGTCTTTCCCTGAGTCTGATGGTTCTGATCCTGATCAGCATGGTAATCTACCGGTTCTTTGATGGAGAGGAGGGGGAAAGCGGCATATGGTAAAACAGAAAGTGACGGACGTAGCATCCAGGATCTATCTTGCATTTGCACTGATCCTGCTTTATCTTCCAATCCTGATACTTATTGTATCCTCGTTTAATGCTTCCCCGCGTAACAAGGCGGTCTGGGGAGGATTTTCGTTGTCCGGATATACAAAGCTGTTTGGAAATGACATGATCATGCAGGCACTCGGCACAACGATCCTGTTAGCGGCAGGGGCTGCGTTTGTGTCTACGATCCTTGGAACCATGGCGTGTATCGGTATGCTTGGTATGCGCAAACGCACCAAGACCTGGATCATGGGGCTGACCAATATTCCGATGCTGAATGCAGATATCGTAACCGGTGTGGCGTTGATGCTGTTATTTTCAAGATTTATCAGCTTGAGCTTCTGGACTATGCTGATCGCACATATCACGTTGATCATTCCTTATGTGGTTCTGTGTGTACAGCCAAAGGTCATGCATCTGAATATGAGTATGTATGAGGCGGCGCTTGATCTTGGGGCATCCCCTTCCTATGCATTCTGGAAGGTTGTGCTGCCGGAGCTTGTGCCGGGAATTATGGCAGGCTTTATGCTCTCCTTTACGATGTCTCTGGATGATTTCTCGGTAACCTATTTCACGAAGGCACCGGGTATTCATACGATGTCAACCATGATCAATGCGGAGTACCGCAAGGGTATCCAGACAGAGCTGTATGCGCTGTCCACGATCGTGTTTGTGCTGGTGCTTCTGGTGCTTTTCCTGATGAACCGGAAGGCATGGCGTACAACGAAGAAGGCAGAACGGAAAGGGGGCGGGCTTTCATGAGGAAAAGAACAATGTTAAGCCGGCTCACGGCGGCAGGACTGGCGGTGCTATTGTCGGCATCCGGTCTGCTGACGGCATGCGGCACGACGGAGAAGAAGTCGGACAAGCGGATCGTTGTGTTTAATTACGGAGATTATATTGACCGTGATGTGCTAAAGCAGTTTGAGAAGGAAACAGGCATATCCGTAGCGTATGAGGAGTTTCTGACGCCGGAGGCAATGTACACAAAGTTTAAGAACGGAACGATCCATTATGACCTGATCTGCTGTTCGGACTATATGCTGGACAAAATGATCCAGGAAAAGGATGTGCGTAAGATCGATATGAAGCAGCTTTCCAACGCACACAATATCGGTGATACCTATTGGAAGCTGTCACAGAACTTTGATCCGGATAATGCGTATAGTGTACCGTATTTCTGGGGGACCGTCGGAATATTATACAATCCGAAGCTGCTTGACTTTAAGCCGGACAGCTGGAAGGATCTGTGGAGGAAGGACTATAAAGATAATATTATTATGCAGGACAGCGTCCGTGACAGCTTTGTGCCGGCACTGTGCCAGCTTGGTTATTCGATCAACACCACAGATAAGAACGAGCTGCAGCAGGCCAAAAAGCTGCTGATCGATCAGAAGGAGCTGGTACAGTCTTATCTGGTGGATGAGGTCCGTGATGATATGGCAAACGAGCAGGCGGCGATGGCAGTGATCTATTCCGGAGAGGCAGGGCTTGCAAGAGACTACAATGAAGATCTCGAGTTTGTAGTTCCCAAGGAGGGCTCGGATGTATGGATGGACAGCTGGGTGATCCCGAAGGATGGTGAAAACTACGAGGGTGCCGTGAAGTTTCTGGATTTCCTGTGCCGCGAAGATATTGCTATGCAGAATTTTGAGTATGTATATTATTCTACACCGAATACGGCAGTGTTAGATGAGATCGATCCGGAAGAAAAGGAGGATGATCCGGTGATCTTCCAGTCGGAGGATGTAGTAAAGAACTGTGAAATGTTCCGCTATCTCGGCAAGGACATGGAGGAATATTACAACTATATGTGGAAGGAATTGAAAGCATATTAATTGATTCGGAGACACAAAAGGGGATTGAAAAGCCATGGACAGGCGTGGTAAAATATATGTAAATTAAGTAATTCTTTGGAGGTAGTATTATGGGAAGAAAAAAGAGCACAAAAAAGGAGAAAAAGGAGAGACAACAGGATAAAGTGGGGTTTATCCATTCGTTGAAGTTCCGTATGACCGTGCTGATGATCTGTGCTGTGATCGTGACATGCTCCGTGATCCTGGCTCTGATCATCCCGGCCGCACAGAGGACGCTGCTGGATCAGACGATGAATTATCTGCAGGATGTGACGGTAAGCGACGGATCGAAACTGGAGGTGCTTCGTAAGCAGATTCAGAACAAGAACACGGATTCCCTGCGTTCTTCATTTAAGGACGTTGGCATCGAGGGCGTTGCTTCCAGCTATGCCTATGTTGTGGATTCGACCGGAACAATGAAGTATCATCCGACCGAGGAGAAGATTGGCAAGCCGGTGGAGAACGCTGTGATCAAGGGGGTTGTACAACAGATGGCGCAGAAGCAGCGCCCGGAGTCGAAGGTAGTTACTTATGACTTTAACGGAGTGAAAAAGTACGCGTCCTATTATGTGGATGAGGCATGTGATACCGTGCTTGTAATTTCTGCCGATGAGTCGGATATTCTGGCGCCGTTACACAGAGTCGTTTATATCAGCATTGGAGCGGCGGTTATTGTAGACATCTTTATGACGATCCTTTCATTGATCCTGATCTCAACGAATCTGCGTCCGATCGGTCGGATATCGGATATTGTCAGCAAGATGGCAGGGATGGACTTTACGCCGACACCGGGAGCGGAGAAGTTAGTGAAGCGCAAAGATGAGACAGGAGTGATGAGCCGGTCTGTGGCAAATCTTCGGAAAGAGCTTGTGACGATGGTCGAGGAGATCCAGAGCAAGAGTAACGATCTGTTCAGTGCATCGGAGCGACTGGACCGGGATGCATCCGATACGGCAAAGACCGTAGAGCAGGTTGGAAATGCTGTTGGTGATATTGCAAGCGGTGCGACCAATCAGGCACAGGAGACACAGAACGCGACAGAGCATGTTATTGATATGGGGAATATGATCGAAGCAACCAACAAGGAAGCGGAGATTCTGGAGAATAATTCCCAGAGCATGAAGAATTCCAGTGATCATGCGATGGCCATCCTGAATGAGTTGATGGCAGTCAATGAGAGAACCAAGGTTTCCATTGAGGAGATTTATGAGCAGACGAACATCACGAATGCATCTGCACAGAAGATCAAGGATGCAACCTCACTGATCGCCTCCATCGCGGAGGAGACGAATCTGTTGTCTCTGAATGCTTCCATCGAGGCAGCGCGTGCCGGAGAGCAGGGAAGAGGTTTTGCTGTGGTTGCTTCACAGATCCAGAAGCTTGCGGAGCAGTCGAATGAATCAGCAAGCCAGATCGATGATATTACATCTGCATTGATCAAGGATTCGACCAGGGCAGTTGAGACGATGCAGCAGGTACGCAATATCATGGATGAGCAGAGTGACAAGATGACGCAGACAGATCAGATGTTCCATCAGGTGAACAATGGTGTTGCAAATGCACTGGAAAGTGTGGTACATATTACAGGTAAGACAGAGAATCTGGATGATTCCAGAGAAAAGGTAGTCGATGTGGTTCAAAACCTTTCTGCGATCGCAGAGGAGAACGCTGCAAGCAGTGAGGAGACATCCGCTTCCGTGGCAGAGGTTACCAACATTGTACAGGATATTTCTGAGAATGCGGCACAGCTTAAAGAGATTGCATATGGACTGGATCAGAGTGTGAAAAAGATCCGTCTGTGATCAGGATACATGATAATGGCAACGCAGCAGGAAACTGCTTATACAGAGTTTCTGCTGCGTTTGTCTGTATAAAACTACAAGAAATGAAGAAAGGCTTGGTAAGAAATGGCAGGATCGACATTTGGCAGTATATTTAAGGTGACAACATGGGGAGAGTCCCACGGAAAGGGCGTCGGTGTTGTGGTGGACGGCTGTCCGGCAGGACTGGCACTGGATGAGCAGACGATACAGAAGTATCTGAACCGGAGAAAGCCGGGACAGACCAGATATTCCACACCGCGTAAGGAAGAGGATCTGGTGGAGATCCAGTCAGGCATCTTTGAAGGAAAAACCACAGGTACACCGATCTCACTGGTGGTTTACAATAAGACACAGCGTTCGAAGGATTATTCTGAAATTGCAGGCTATTACAGACCAGGGCACGCGGATTATACCTTTGATGAGAAGTATGGCTTCCGGGATTATCGTGGAGGCGGACGTTCCTCAGGAAGAGAAACGATTGGCAGAGTTGCTGCCGGAGCAATTGCCGAGGAGTTGCTGAAAAGCCTTGGAATTCATGTGCAGGCATATACAAGGTCGATCGGTGGGATCGACATTGATGAAACGAAGGCTTCCATGGATAATATCATGAAAAGCCCGCTTTACATGCCGGATCTTGATGCATCTGAGAAAGCAGAGCTCTTGCTGGAGCAGAAGATGAAGGAACAGGATTCTGCAGGCGGCGTGATCGAATGTGTTGTCCGGGGCATGCCTGCCGGGATCGGAGAGCCGGTTTTTGAAAAACTGGACGCTAATCTGGCGAAGGCTGTGATGTCCATCGGTGCAGTTAAGGGCGTGGAGATCGGAGATGGCTTTGCTGTGGCTTCTGCCTTTGGCTCTGACAATAACGACAGCTTTGTGGCAGCAGAGAATGGAAGCATTGCCAAAAAGACGAACCATGCAGGAGGAATCCTCGGTGGAATGAGTGACGGCAGTGATATTATATTGCGGGCGGCGGTGAAGCCGACTCCGTCCATTGCACGTAAGCAGCAGACGGTTAATCGTGATGGCGAGGACATTGAGATTTCTATTAAGGGAAGACATGATCCGGTGATCGTGCCGAGAGCGGTTGTGGTTGTGGAAGCAATGAGTGCACTCTGTGTGCTTGATATGGTGCTTCTTGGAATGACATCAAGACTGGATAAGATTCAGGAGTTCTGGAAACGGCAATAAAAATACCGGCAGATCCGAAGAAACTGCCGGTGGACCAATTTGGTCTGCTCGTTTAAAAGGAAACGATATGTTTAGAATCCGTTTCCACAGCAACAGCAAAGGATCAGGATCCAGAGAATGGAATTGCATCCGCATCCATCTCCGCCAAAACCGCCGAAGCCGTTGTTGCCATTACCGCAACAGCAGCAGAGGAGAAGAAGGATAATGATCCAACTACATCCTCCGTTGTCTGATGAACATCCGCCGCCGCAACCGGTTGCTGCTAAATCACTCATGGTAACCTCCATTCTGTCAGAAGATCTGACAGTCAAATTTATTTACATTGTTATAGTATGTATCAGTGCTTGGACAGTTTCCGGCAGTTTGTCAAAAGGAGACAGAATCTTTTCTGATGCATATGATGAAGTAACTCCATTTTACATAAACATCCACCGGAGTTTAATTCCGGGGATAGAATGGAGGGTATTATGAGATACTTTTATTACGGACCGGAAAAGGCAAAAGAGACGGCAGTTGAGTCATCCGAGGAAGACCGGAGACAGAAACAGGAGGATGATCTTGTGATCGAGGAGGATACGATCTATGAGATCGACCGGGAGTGTGAGGCGTGCCGGAAGAGAATTTCAAAGGGACAGTGGTAAAGCAGTTATGAAGAACGGTACTGAAAAGGAAAAGGCTGCCCCGTAAGGGCAGCCACGTAAGTAGTTGTGACCGCCGGCAAATGCCATTAACGGTCAGGGTCTGCACGGTTGTCAGAAGCCGTTACCGCAGCAGCACAGGATAAGTAAGATCCAGATGATGGAGCTGCAGCAGCTGTCGCCGCCAAAGCCGCCGAAGCAGTTGTTGCCATTTCCACAACAGCAGCAGAGCAGAAGGAGAATGATGATCCAACTACATCCACTATCATTTCCTCCGTTGCTGCATCCACATCCGCAATCGGTTGCTGCTAAATCACTCATGAAAACCTCCGTTCTGTCATTATCAGTGACAGGATATATTTACATTTTTAACCTATGCAGGGCGGCTTGGACAGTTTCCGAAATAATCAAAAATGATGCAAAGGGCAAAATACCTTTGATTCCAATATCATAAAATAAAAGAAAGGCATGGAAGATCACAATGAGAGATCAACACAAAAGAAAAGACGTATGGCACCGGAAAATGAGATATGGAAAGAAATTATGTGCAGCGGGTCTTAGTATTTGTCTGCTTCTGACAGGATGCTCCGGTCTGCCGTTTGGCAAAGATAAAAGCCGTGACGTATATACGCCGCCGAAATCTACAGATGTAGAATGCACGCGGGAGCCGGAAGTAATCGGGATGAGTGACGAAGATGCAACCTATGCCTCTCTGGAATATCTGAACCTGATGAGTGACGAGGAGAAGGTCGGACAGCTTTTCAATGTCAATCTGGAACTTTTAGACCAGACGAAGGGACAGTATTACGAACATAAAAAGCTTACAAAAGCAATGAAAGAAACACTGGAGCAGTATCCGGTCGGTGGAGTTACATTGTTTTCCAGAAATATCTGGAACCGGAAGCAGACCAAAAAGCTGATCCGCAAGCTGCAGAAGAATTCCTCAACACCGCTGTTTGTGTGTGTGGATGAGGAAGGCGGCGATGTGGCACGAATCGGAAATAACCCGAAAATGAAAACGGACACATTTCCGAGTATGGAAGAGATCGGTAAGACAGAGGATGCCGATTATGTATATTATATGGCTGAGACGATCGGCAGCCAGATTGGAGAGCTTGGTTTTAATGTCGATTTTGCTCCTGTAGCAGACGTTAAGACGACCGAGATGAACAGTGAGATCGGAACGCGCTCCTTTGGTGATGATCCGAAAAAGGTGGCAGAATATGTCAGTGCCTATGTAAAGGGGCTTGAGAGCCAGAATATCTGCTCCACGCTCAAGCATTTTCCGGGACAGGGTTCCTCCAGCGGAGATACCCATCAGGGAAGTGTCGACATTGACAGCAGCATATCAAAACTGCGACAGATTGATTTTGTTCCGTTTGTAAACGGAATGGATGCAGGAGCGGATTTTGTGATGATCTCCCATATTTCGGTGAGTCGCGTTACCGAGACGAGCGAACCGGCAAGCCTGTCAAATCTGATCATGACAACGATCCTGCGTGAGGAGTTAAATTACAGCGGACTGATCATTACCGATGCATTCGATATGGCATCGATCACGGACAAATATTCTGCCGGAGATGCCGCAGTCAAGTCCTTCGAAGCAGGGGCAGACATTATTCTGATGCCGGAGGATCTGCCGGGGGCGTTCGATGCTGTTTTAAAACGTGTGCAGTCAGGAAAGATCACGGAGAAACGGTTAAATGATACGGTTCAGCGTATTCTGAAATTAAAGTTTCAGAAGGGAATTATGACTCTCGAGGATACCGCACAGAAGAAGGAAGCAGAGTAAATCACAAAAAGTTACAAACAAGTCTTGAGATTTTCCGTGAAATTGATATAATATATCTTGTGTTATTAGGGTGTTTAGGACAATTGCATAGGAATGGAGACAAAAATGAGTGAGCATACCAAATGTAACAAACAGACATCATGTGAGAAATGCCATTGTTCCGGCTGCCTGCTTGCACAGGCGGAAGAACCGAAGCTCGGGGAAGAGTGCGGAGTATTCGGAATGTACGATATGGAAGGCAGGGACGTTGCGTCTACCATCTATTATGGACTGTTTTCCCTCCAGCACAGAGGACAGGAGAGTTGCGGTATTGCAGTGAGCCGTACAGACGGTCCTCAGAGGAATTCATCCTCCGTCAAGGGAATGGGACTCGTCAATGAGGTATTCAATGCTGAGAATCTTGGCAAGATGAAAGGTGATATCGGAGTTGGTCATGTGCGTTATTCGACAGCAGGAGCAAGTGTTGCCGAGAATACACAGCCGCTGGTTCTGAACTATATCAAGGGAACCCTTTCACTGGCACATAACGGCAATCTGGTCAATGCACTGGAGCTTCGCCGCGAGCTGGAGCTGAGTGGTGCGATCTTCCAGACTACGATTGATTCAGAGGTGATCGCATATCTGATCGCGAGAGAACGTCTGAAGGTCGGCAAGGTAGAGGAAGCGGTCAAGGAAGCCATGAAAAAGATCAAGGGAGCTTATTCTCTTGTAGTGGCAAGTCCGCGTAAGCTGATCGGAGCAAGAGATCCGTTTGGATTCCGTCCGCTTTGTATCGGCAAGAGAGACGGGGCATATATCCTGTCCAGTGAATCATGTGCACTTGATACGGTTGGCGCAGAGTTTATCCGTGATGTGGAGCCGGGGGAGATCGTGACGATCACGCCGGAGGGAATTTCTTCGGACAAGTCTCTGATGACAGGCAGTCATGCAAAATGTATTTTTGAGTACATTTATTTCGCAAGACCGGACAGTTACATAGATGGCATCAGCGTTCACAGTTCCCGGATTACAGCCGGAAGGATCCTGGCACAGACACATCCTGTCGACGCCGATATCGTTGTGGGTGTACCGGAGTCCGGTAATGCAGCAGCGATGGGCTTTGCTCTGGAATCCGGCATTCCGTACGGAACGGCTTTCGTCAAGAACAGTTATGTGGGAAGAACCTTCATTAAGCCAAAGCAGTCGGCGAGAGAGTCGAGTGTTATGGTTAAGCTGAATGTTCTTCGTGAAATCGTTCGCGGCAAGCGTGTTGTCATGGTTGATGATTCCATCGTCCGTGGAACGACAAGTGCGCGTATTGTGAAGATGCTCAAGGATGCGGGAGCGAAGGAAGTGCATGTGCGCATCAGTTCTCCACCATTCAAATATCCATGTTATTTTGGAACAGATGTACCGTCCAGTGATCAGCTGCCGGCATTCAGCCATACGGTAGAGCAGATCGCAGAGATGATCGGTGCAGATTCTCTGGGATATCTTGATCTTAACAGGCTCAGTGAACTGATCGATGGAGATCAGGGGTACTGTAATGCCTGCTTCTCCGGAGATTATCCGTTAGATCCTCCGAAGGAAGATATCCGTGGAGATTACGACAAATAATACAGGTGTTGTGGGTATAGGTTGAAGCGGTTCTGTGCCGGATCAATTTGTACTGAACATATAAAACAAAGGTGTGCGAAACAGCACAGAAATGAGGTTAGATATGAGTAACGACAGATACACAAGTCCACTGTCCGAGAGATACGCCAGCAGAGAGATGCAGTACATATTCTCTCCGGACAAGAAATTCAAAACCTGGAGACGTTTATGGATCGCGCTTGCCGAGGCAGAGAATGAACTTGGACTTCTGGATGAAAACGGAAATCCTGCTGTGACAAAGGAGCAGATCGAGGAACTGAAGTCTCAGGCAGATAATATCAATTATGATGTTGCCAAGGAGAGAGAGAAGCAGGTTCGTCACGATGTTATGTCACATGTATATGCTTACGGTGTTCAGTGTCCGAAGGCAAAGGGGATCATTCATCTGGGAGCTACCTCCTGTTATGTCGGAGATAATACCGATGTCATCATTATGACAGAGGCGCTTCATCTGATCCGCAACAAGCTGATCAACGTAATTGATGAGCTGTCCCGTTTTGCGATGAAGTACAAATCACAGCCGACACTTGCGTTTACTCATTTTCAGCCGGCTCAGCCTACAACTGTAGGTAAGAGAGCAACTCTGTGGCTGCAGGAATTTCTGATGGATCTGGAAGATCTGGATCATGTCATTGATCATATGAAGCTTCTCGGTTCCAAGGGAACAACAGGAACACAGGCAAGCTTTATGGAGCTGTTTGACGGCGATGAGGAGAAGGTTAAGAAGCTCGACAAGATCATTGCCAAGAAGATGGGCTTTAAGGAGTGCTTCCCGGTATCCGGACAGACCTACTCCAGAAAGCTTGATACAAGAGTTGTAAATGTACTTGCAGGCATTGCAGCAAGTGCACACAAGTTCTCCAATGATATCCGTCTTCTTCAGCATCTGAAGGAGATTGAAGAGCCGTTCGAGAAGAATCAGATCGGTTCCTCCGCAATGGCATACAAGAGAAATCCAATGCGCAGCGAGCGTATTGCATCTCTTTCCCGTTATGTGATGGCTGATGTCACCAACACAATGTTCACCTCGGCATGTCAGTGGTTTGAGCGTACGCTGGATGATTCCGCCAACAAGCGTATCAGCGTACCGGAGGGATTTCTGGCAACAGATGGTATCCTTGATCTGGTATTAAATGTTGTGGATGGTCTTGTCGTATATGATAAAGTGATCGAGAAACGTCTGATGGCCGAGCTGCCGTTCATGGCAACCGAGAATATCATGATGGATGCCGTCAAAGCAGGTGGAGACAGACAGGAGCTTCATGAGAAGATCCGTCAGCTCTCTATGGAAGCAGGCAAGAATGTTAAGCAGGAAGGAAAAGAAAACAATCTGCTGGAGCTGATCGCTGCAGACGATGAGTTCCCGATGACACTGCCGGAGCTGCAGGCATTGATGGAGCCATCCAGATATACAGGACGTTCTGCTTCACAGGTAGAGGAGTTTATTCAGGAGATTGTTCAGCCAATTCTGGATGAGAATCAGGAAATCCTTGGAATGAAGTCCGAGATAAACGTGTAGGAATCAATTACCGGAAGTATGCTTCTATGAGTGAACCGAAGTAAGAAGTATTTTCCATTCCCGTGTCGTTGTGCTGCCAGGCATGGGAACCAGGTCAGGGCAGTACAGAAATGGGGGCTATTTATGGTTACAGCAATCGTTGGAGCAAACTGGGGCGATGAGGGAAAAGGAAAGATCACCGATATGTTAGGTGAGAAGTCCGATATCATCGTACGTTTTCAGGGAGGAAGCAATGCAGGTCACACCATCATCAATGATTATGGTAAGTTTGCACTGCATCTTCTGCCATCCGGTGTATTTTACAATCACACCACAAGTGTTATCGGCAACGGTGTTGCACTGAACATTCCATATCTGTTTAAGGAGATCAATTCCTTAGTAGAGCAGGGCGTGCCAAAGCCAAAGATTCTGGTATCTGACAGAGCACAGATCCTGATGCCGTATCACATCCTGTTCGATCAGTATGAGGAAGAGCGTCTCGGAAAGAAATCCTTCGGATCCACAAAGTCCGGAATCGCTCCGTTCTATTCTGATAAGTACGCTAAGATCGGTATTCAGGTATCCGAGTTGTTCGATGATGATGTGTTAAAGGACAAGATCGCACGCATCTGCGAGCAGAAGAACGTTACACTGAAATATCTTTACAATAAGCCGGAGCTTGATCCGGATGAGCTTTTAAATACACTTCACGAGTATCGTGATATGGTCGCTCCTTATGTCTGCGACGTATCTGCTTTTCTTCGTCAGGCGATCAAGGAAGGCAAGGGTATTCTGTTAGAGGGACAGCTTGGTTCCCTGAAGGATCCGGATCACGGTATTTACCCAATGGTTACTTCTTCCTCTACATTGGCTGCATACGGCGCAATCGGCGCAGGTATTCCTCCATATGAGATCAAGAGAATCGTTACTGTTGTAAAGGCCTATTCCAGTGCCGTTGGTGCCGGCGAGTTCGTCAGTGAGATTCACGATGAGGTAGAGGCTGAGGAGCTTCGTAAGCGTGGCGGAGACGGTGGAGAGTACGGTGCAACAACAGGACGTCCACGTCGTATGGGCTGGTTCGATGCAGTAGCATCCCGTTACGGCTGCCAGATCCAGGGTGCAACAGAAGTAGCACTGACTGTTCTTGACTGTCTCGGATATCTCAAGGAGATTCCGGTCTGCGTTGGTTATGAGATCGATGGAGAGGTTGTAAAGGACTTCCCTGTAACCGCAAAGCTTGCTAAGGCAAAGCCTGTTTATGAGACACTGCCGGGCTGGAACTGCGACATCAGAGGTATTACCGAGTATGACAAACTTCCGGAGAACTGCCGTCGTTATATCGAGTTCATCGAGAAGGAGATCGGTGTGCCGATCACAATGGTATCAAACGGACCAAAGAGAAGCGAGATCATCTATCGCTAATTAAATTTATGGAATAATCGTGCAGGAGGCTGATCCACTGATGGGTAGCCTTCTGTTTTGTTCTGGTATAGGAAAATGCTCGTAATGTGGTGGGAAGCAAGGATGAAACGCTGGTTTCGCTCTTTTGTTCTAAATTTTTAATTCTTTATGAAAATATTGTAATGTGGAATATATGTATTTTCGTTTTAACTTTTTTTGATCTTTGGTGGAATTTGTGTTTTTTATATAAGCAATATATTCATTGATGTATTTACTTTGTAAAAATGGGAGAGTAACAACTCTCCCATATAGATATCATCACTCGGTCACTTTTTGTTTACCGAGGTGTCAGAACCGTCACACCTCTCATCGCTCTGTCATTTTTTGATTAATGTCCTGTCAGAACAGTCACAGGACTCATTGTGTGATGAAGAAATCAATTCAGATTTCTTATATATATTATATACAGCATGTGATAAAATATCATTGTCAAAAATAAACAAAAAACATATAAATATCTGTTTGTTTTGCATAGAAGATCTTTTTTGCAATAAAAGGGAGGATGAAACAATGTATGATCGATTAACCAGACAGGATGTTGAAAAGATGGAGAAGGAGTTGGAGCATCGCAAGCTTGTCGTGCGTAAGGAAGCCCTGGAAGACGTCAAGGAGGCGAGAGCGCAGGGAGATCTCAGCGAGAACTTTGAATATAAAGCAGCCAAGAAAGTGAAAAATCGTAATGAGAGCCGGATCCGCTATCTGGAGCGGATGATCAAGACGGCTCAGATCGTGGAGGACGATGCCGGTGAGGAGGAGCTTGGACTCAATGATACCGTTGTCGTTTATGTCCCGGAGGATGACTGCGAAGAAGAGTATAAGATTGTCACAACGATCCGTGCAGATGTAATGAATAATATGATCAGCATTGAATCACCCATGGGGAAATGTCTGTTGAAGCATCGTGTGGGCGACACGGTTACAATAGAGCTGGAAAATGGAGTAAAATACGATGTTGTCATCCGTGAGATCCGTAAAAGTGATGATGAATCGGAGGAAATCAGCCGATTCTAAAATGAAGAGAATTAATATCAGGACTGGCATACTGGCTGTAAAACAGAGAGTATGCCAGTCCTGATTTGTTTTCGAATTGAGCATAACGACAGATTTTTTCAGAGATTTTATAAATTCCTATTGACAGATAGGAATTGAAGGAATATAATACCATTATAAAATCAATTCATACAAACACAGTATGAATAGTATAATTAAAGAAAACAACTGATTATCCAAGATTTCAGACAGGATTGTTTCTGAAGAGGGAGGGTCAGAGAAGCAGAATGTTTAGAGAATGAAGGAGGACATTATTATGGCAAAGATTAAAGAGAGTGCAGTAGAACTGATCGGAGGAACCCCAATCTTAAAGGCAAGCAAATACAGTGAAGCAGCAGGAGTTACAGATGCAACGATCCTGACAAAGTTAGAGTATCTGAATCTGACAGGATCTGTTAAGGATCGTATCAGTCTTGCAATGATCGAGGATGCAGAAAAGAAGGGTATCTTAAAGCCGGGTGCAACAATTATCGAGCCAACATCCGGTAATACAGGAATTGGTCTTGCCGCTGTTGCTACAGCAAAGGGATATCATGCAGTGCTTACTCTTCCGGATACCATGAGCATCGAGCGTCGTACATTATTAAAAGCATATGGAGCAGAGCTTGTTCTGACAGAAGGTGCAAAGGGAATGAAGGGAGCTATCGCAAAGGCAGAGGAGCTTCAGGCAAACACACCGGGCTCTGTTATCCTTGGTCAGTTTGACAATCCGGCTAACCCGGCAGCACATAAGGCAACAACCGGTCCTGAGATCTGGGATCAGACCGATGGCAAAGTAGATATTTTCATAGCAGGTGTTGGTACAGGCGGAACAATCACAGGTATCGGCGAGTACTTAAAGGAGCAGAATCCAAATGTCAAGATCGTAGCTGTTGAGCCGGAGACCAGCCCGGTTCTTTCCGGTGGAGCACCGGGAGCACATAAGATTCAGGGTATTGGCGCAGGCTTCGTGCCAAAGGTACTGAACACAGATGTATATGATGAGATTCTCCCGATCGCGAACGATGATGCATTTGTCGAGGGCAAGAAGTTTGCCCAGAGCGAGGGTATTCTCGTTGGTATTTCTTCCGGAGCAGCATTAAAGGCAGCAACTATTCTTGCAGCCCGTCCGGAGAACAAGGGCAAGGTGATTGTAGCACTTCTCCCTGATTCAGGAGACAGATATCTTTCTACACAGCTCTTTGCCGACTAATGGATCAATCAATAAAATTTCATGGATAAACAAACAGGGAGCAGCCTGTAAACGTGGGCTGCTCTCGATTTGTTTTGATCGTTTCATCGGTCAGATAATTAATTTCCCGACAGGTAAAAATATATGAATTGGCGGATCTGCAGAGAGATATTAGAAAAGGTCAATTGGCAGAAACGTCAATCATCTATCCCTGAAAAGATTTTGTGACGATGCGTCCCTCCAGCTGGCTGATGCCGATATCCCTGTCCCAGAGCTTGTCATCCTGGTGACTGATCAGATTCTGGGCGATACACCGATGCTTATCCTCGTCGGGAAGTGCTTCAAAACGCTTGCGCTCATCCTCCGTCAGATCATCGAGAAACTCAAGACCTTCGGCAAGCTGACGTTTGTTCATATGGTTTAGACCGGTCGTACCGTTTTTATCGTGGCTCATACTATTGCTCCTTCCGAAATGAAGTCTTAGTAAATAATTTTCGGGGTACTGTAAATAGTATGGATTGTTTTCAAAAAATCATGCAATCATGTTATTGACACAAATCGGGTTAATATTCGCCACACGCACCTTCTCAATGCCCATGCGGAATCCGTTCCAGAGCACCCTTTTCGCGTTTCAGATCCGCATATAAAAGATCGATAAACACGATCATCAGAGGAATCAGTGCGGCAAAGATCGCTTTGCCAAGGAAAAGATTACAAAGAATCGTGGATATCACACCGCCGACCACGAACACAAGCAGCATACAAAGATGCTGGGACATGCGGGGCAGATAGGCAGTATCCCGGTGACGGATAGCTTTCGTCAGTGCGATCGCAACCTGACGCCAGTGATTGGTACAAAAGGTCGTTGCCATCGGAACACTCCTTGCCTGCCGGAAGGTGTTATACTGCATCGAGCAGATGAAGTTGATCGCAACCTGTGAGATCTGAACCGGTGCACTCTCCGGCAGAAGCCCGAGAAAGACGACAACGATCATTTCAATCATGATAAACAGCGTATCCCAGCGAATAAACTGCAGCTTTTTGATGCTGCCGGGCAGCGCCTCGGAGATCACGGCACCAAGGAAATAGGCACTCATTGGGATCAGAAAGTAGAGGGCGTGTTTCCACTGGGCGTTGCCGAGTGCCATTGCAAATAAAACGAAATTGGCGGTCTGTGCATTACAGAAAATGCCCCCGCGGATAGAGTAGGTGAATGCACCAAAGAAGCCGGCGACTCCCATCAATACGAAAAAGATGTGCCTCCGTTCACAGGTGAGATATTCTTCTTCAAACATGTTATCGGATTCGTTCATGATAAATCATTCCTTTAAGTAATTATAAGATGTTGGGTTCGAACGTTATTTTGTTCTAACGGCTGGCGCAGATTGCGCTTTAAAGCTTTGCTGCTTTTGAATGCGTAACTATATGATATAGCACTATCTACTATTATAATCGTTGAAGAAAGCAGTGACAAGCATAAATTCCAATACGGTAAAAAGCTGCCGTGAAAGCATATCTTAAAAGTAAAAAGCTTCGGTCATTCTCAGAGATGAAAGACCGAAGCTTTTTAGTATCTTTTGGTAAATTTTTGATGATATAATAACTCCAAAATCCAGCTGCTTTGCAGCTGTCGCGCACTGCGCTTTAAGATTTTGTCGTTCACAAATTCTGCGCAAGCCAACAAGCTCCCTTGCGTTGCAAATTTGTGATACAATGACTGTATAGAGGAAAAGAATTAACGGATCTTTCTCTGATTACAGACGTTTCGTTTTAATTTTTACAATATTAGACTTTTTGCCGTACCAGCGGTTGCCAAAGGCATCGGTAACATATGGTCTTACCTGAATATAATAGGTGGTCTTGTAATAACCATAATAATCAATATCCAGTTTTTTGACAGCATTAAATTCCGCAGAAGATGCATCGGACATATTTTTTTTGCGGGAAATCTTAACCAGATACTTTTCTGCATTTTTGGCGCGTTTTCCTAATTTAATGTATTTGATAATGTGTTTTCTGGAAAGCTTTGCTTTTTGTATCTTTGTTTTGCCGGAAATATTATAGTTTTTGCGGCTCAGACGGAAGGTATAGTCTTTATTAGAAGCTCCCCAGCTATCCGTGATCTTTAGATAATAGGTTCCCTTTTTGAGAAGCGAGGTGACATCCTGTGTGGTTTCTGTCTGAAGAAGAGATGTTTCGTTGCCGCTTGCATCCACGAGTGTCAGATTCCATTTTCCGGTATTTGATATGTCAACCGGTCCGAAATGGATCGTCACTTTGCCGGCGGCAGGATTGGTAAAGCTATAATAATCCACATCATCTGCGGAGGAGTTGATGACGCCACAGTAATCGGTGTTATAAGCAATGCTGTCGGCATTGGCAGCACTGTCATTTGGCTCGCTTTCGAAGGTGACTGATGGTGTAAATGATGCTGTTAAGGTGTAAAGCTGACGGTCATCGCCATAGTTTGCCGTAAGCTTGATATAAAGTATAGTTCTAGGGGCAAAGCCGTATTTGATCGTATTGATCGAAGAACCATTGTATTTGCCGTATACTTTGCCGGATGCGTCCTGAATGGTCATTGTCCATCCGCCTTTCTCGGCAATGTCCGGATGAACCAGTGAAAAGGTAACATAGCCGGCGGCAGCCGGAGTTTCCAGCTTGAACCAGTCGCTGCCTTCGTTTTCTACCATACCATTCATCGGACTGTCACAGGCTAACGGTGTGGCAGTCTCCTGATTATCATTTTCTTCCCGTTCCCAGTTGGGATCGGCAGTCTGGGTGACGACAAGCTCATAGGCTTGTTTGCTGGAACCATAGCTGTCGCTTAGATCAATATAATAGGTTTTGCCTTTGACACAGGGCCATTTATGTGAGGTGATAGAATCTCCATACATGGTTTCGTAGACATAGCTTCTGTCCTTGTTTCGCAGAACCATACACCAGCGACCGGTTTGTGTAATATCTTTGTGTTTGATATTGATTGTAAAGTAGCCGTCCTCCGTGGACTGGAAGGTGTAATATTTGATATTGTCCCCGGTAATGTCAGTGACAGGGGTGTTTACCGGAAGGGTTTCTGCAGTTGTGAATTCCTGGGCCTGTACATCTTTTGGTACAGATGGCTGGCAAAGAAATGCCTCTGTGATCATGAAAGTGATAGCAGTGAACACGGATAACCATGTTTTTCTGGAAAATAAATGTCTCTTTTTCATAATTTCCTCCATTTCGCCATTCAGGCAGTTATTTTCTTTGTTTTCTACATTATACCAGTCGGATCAGACGTGTTTTAAACGAACTGACCGATGATGAAACGGGGGGGAAGAAAAGGGGGATACTTTCATTTTGACAGAGAACGGGAAAGATATTATCATAGACATAACAGATTATACAGGAATGGAGAAAGTGATGAAAATACGAAAGCATTACAGGAATAAATTTTGGATATGGGCGCTTACTGTAGCGCTGGTGATCGGAAGTCTGGGTGGTGCCGGAGGTGCGGGAAGAGTAAACGGCATTCCAACGGCAAAGGCAGCAGTTACGATGCTGCAGAGCAGTGACGGACAATGGAAATACCGCAAATTGACGGAAGATAAGCTGGTACTGACAAAGTATCTGGGAGAAAAGGTCGAGAATACAGTGAACATTCCGCAGACAGTGGACGGAATGACGGTAATGGCACTGGATACTTATGGAGAGGATGATTTCTGGCAGTCTTCTGCAGGACTGCAGAGTGTTGTGATTCCGGACAGCGTGACAAGAATTGGAGAAGCGGTGTTTCAAAACTGCAGGGATCTTCAGCGGGTGACGCTGGGGAATGCAGTAAAACGTCTGGGCACTTCGGCGTTTTCGGGATGCATCAGTCTGGACAGCATTGATCTTAAAAATGCCGAATACATTGGGGCAAATGCATTTGCAATGTGTTCCTCATTGACGGAAATAGATATGAACGGCAGTGTAAAGAGCGTCGGTGCGTATGCATTTGTTAATTGCAATAACCTTGTTAAGGTAACTGATTCTGCAAATGTAGTACATTATGGAGAGGGCGTCTTTTTTGGAACAGGGATAAAGAATATGAAACTTTGTGCCTCGATTACAAAGCTTCCCGATATGATGTTTCAGGATTGTGCATCTCTGGAATCAGTCGAGCTTGTCAGTTCGGATTTGCAAGAGGTTGGGGAATTTGCATTTATGGACTGTACATCGCTGACAACGGTGACAGGACTTGATCGTGTGACGAAGAAAATAGGCAAATATGCATTCTGTGGCTGTACCGGATTAGGGACACTTGCAGACGCGCAGGATGGACTTGTGGGAACATTGATATCAGAGAAGATTGGGGAATTTGCATTTTATGAGACAGCCATTACAGAGCTTACTCTACAGTCTGCGGGAGTGATGACAATTGATCCGTATGCATTTCAGAAAAGTGCACTGACGAAGGTTCATTTTCTTTCGCCGGTGAATATCGGGGATGAGGCATTTGCAGACTGTACCAATCTGGTGACGCTGGAAGCTTTGGAGGAATGTTATCAGAAAAGCGGCAGTCATTCTTTTCGGAATACGCCATGGGTGACACAGAAATATGAGAATGGTCTGGCGATACTGGATCATGCGATTGTTGATACGCAGGATGACTATTCCTTTGGAAATCTGACAATCCCGGAGAGTGTAAACAGGATCACGGACTGTGCGTTTCAGGATAATACAACACTGACGTCCGTTGTGATGCCGGACGGCGTAACACAGATCGGAGATGAAGCGTTTGAGGGCTGCGATTTATTGGTACAGGTGGAATTTGCGGATACGGATACAGAGATTGGTAAAAGGGCATTTGATGGAACGAAATGGCTTGCTGATCTGACCGATAAATGGGACAGTGGGTTATTGATCATTAATGATACGGTTCTGGTAGATTGCAGTACGGATATGGCAGGAGAGGTAGTGATTCCTCAGAAGGTGAGAAGAATAGAGGAAAATGCTTTTGCACACTGCAGGAATATTACCTCCATTTCCTTCGCAGAGGGAAGTCTGCTTCATAATGTGGATGAGCAGGCATTTTATAACTGTACTTCTCTGGAGTCCATCGCATTTCCGGATCGTGAGATCTGTGTGGAAATTCCAGATGAGGATTCAGAAAATAAAAGTGTATTTTATGGCTGCAGTGCATTGCAGCAACTGACAATCCCGGAAGAGATGGAGCCAAGTCGGTCGCTGACGGCGGACATGCTTGGTAATCTTTTTGAAAAATGTGATTCGCTCAAGACGCTGACAATTCATTCGAATGCGTTTATGCCGGAGGGAAAGGGAAAGAAATCGACGGTCTGCGGTGTGGAAAATATTATTTTGGGGGAGAAGATTACAGGCGTGCCGGACTATGCATTTTCGGAGTGCTCTTCTCTGAAAACACTGCAGTATTCGGAAAATCTGACACAGATAGGAGACTATGCTTTTGACAGTAACTGTGAATGGGTGACAAACAGCAGCGAAAGTCAGGGCTGCATCAGTGTCAGTGATACGCTGGCGGCAGTGAATGAGGACAAGCTGCCGGAGCAGATCCGGGAGGAGAACATATGGAATCTGTATCTGTATGGTGTGACACGGATTTCCTCCGGTGCATTTGGCTCAGAGGAGGCAGAGTGCATTATACGGATCAGCGTGGATGTAATCTATATCGGACCGGGGGCGTTTAAGCCGGGAACACTGATCGTGGCAGAGCCGGGCAGCTATGCAGCAAAATGGGCAGAAGAAAATGGATATGACTGGGTGACACCAAAGGATATGGGAAGCAGTTATTTTCCGTTTTACTGGGGACCGGATCGGATGCAGACGCCATCACCGGAGCCAACTGCATCGGCAGCAGTGCCGACGAGTGTACCGCAGACAAGCACACCGGTACAGGAGACGGCATTACCACAGGGGACAGCGGTTGCCGGAATAAAGACAGTGGCAGTCAGCGGTGTTAAAGTTTCCGACTGCAAAGTTATGGGAAAGAAAGCATATATTTCCGCACTTCGGATTACCTGGAAGAAAGCGGAAGAGGGGGAGTATCTGATTTATCGTTCTACGCAGAAAAGGACAGGTTATGTTCTGATAAAAAGCACATCTGCTACTAATTATGTGGACCGTCAGGTCAAAAAGGGAAATGTTTATTTTTATAAGGTTAAGGCGGGAAATGATTCGCTGGAACAGCCGAATCCGCTGTCTGCTCCGGTCAGAGCCGTTGTTGCCCGCAAGCTGATGAAGCCGGAGATGGCATTGACGGAAAAGGGTACAAATTATGTGATTTCTCTTAAGAAGGCAGAGGGAACCAGATATGAATTTCAACTGAAGTTGAAAGGCTTTCATGGTGGAAAATGGTTTAGTCGTAAACGATACCAGGGGAATATTCGTAAAAAGATTATAATGAAAAGAAATTCAGGTGGTACCGCACAGTTTCGGATGCGGATACGGACGAGTATGAAGGTAAAAGGAAAGTGGCAGAAGAGTTCATGGTCCAAAACAGTTTCGTATTCCTCCGGAAAGAAAAATGCCTGAACAAAAACAGGTCAGATGGAGGCAGCATGAACGGACAGAAGCGTTGTTATAATTGTATGAGGATTCTTGAAGAAGAGAAACATCAGGAGATTTGTCCTTGGTGTGGATTTGAGGAGAAGAAATATATTGCGGGCGGACAATGTCTGCCGCCGGGAACGACTCTGTTAAACGGAAGATATCTGATTGGCAGAAAGCTTAGTCAGGGCGGATTTGGAATTACCTACATAGGATGGGATAATGCCCTTGAGCACAAGGTAGCAGTCAAAGAATATTATCCGTCGGAGTTTGTAGAGCGGGACACGACCAAGTCTTACAGCGTATCGGTTCGAAAGCAGAGTGATCTGGTAAGCAGGGAGCGGGATAATTTTGTAAAAGAAGCCAGAATTCTGTATTCTCTTTCTTCCTGCCCGGGAATTGTACATATCGAAAATATCATTGAAAATGAGAATGATACATCCTATCTGATCATGGAACTGCTGGAGGGTGTGACGTTGAAGCAGTACAGAGATGAACATCGGAATCAACAGCTTGATCCCAAGGAGGCACTGGAGCTAATGAAGCCGGTGATACGGTCTATGCAGGAAGTCCATAAAATGGGACTGTTGCATAGAGATATCAGCCCGGATAATATTATGCTATGCAATGATCTTGAGGTGAAGCTTCTGGACTTTGGAGCGGCGAGAAGTCAGGATAGTACGCAGTTTACCACGATTATGAAGACGGATTTTTCGCCGCCGGAGCAAAGATACCGCAAGCCGGGGGAGGGGGAACGCAGCAAGGCGCTTAAGCAGCAGGGACCATGGACAGATGTGTATGCGGTATGTGCAACTCTCTATTACCTGATCGCCGGAAAAGCAGCACAGTCGTCACAGGGAAGAGTGTGCAGTTTGTTAGAGACCGGGGAGGATTCGCTGACGCCGTTGTCTGTATGGAATGAAGATGTGACACCGGAGCTGGAGAGGGCAGTCAGCCATGGGATGGTATTGAAGATTCAGAAAAGGACGGCATCCATGGAGGAATTATACCGCGATTTATATGAGTGTCCACAAAATGGGACAACTGAAGAAGCTGTAGAAGAAAAGGCACATCGATGGAAATGGATGGCAGGGATATTTTTGGCAGGACTTTGTATGGTTGGTATCGTTCTGGCTGGAATATATATGAGATCATCGAAAACATCAGTCGCGGGAAAGTTGGAGGATATCCGGAAGGAGAAGCCGGTAGAAACGATCAAATCTAAGTCCAAAACATACCGGATGATCCGAGTGGAGGGGATGAAACGAAAGGAAGCGGCTGGTGCACTGCAGCAGCTCGCAGACTCCTCTCTAGAAATTATCTGGAAAAGAAAATACAGCTCAACTGTAAAGAAGGGAGAAATTCTGTCTCAGAGCATTGCGCCGGGGACGGAGTGGGAGGCTGGATCTCTCGGGAAGCTGACAATTTACGTCAGCCGGGGAAGAAAATATTGTCGTGTTCCGGTCGTCCGGGGCGAGGCGGAGCAGGAGGCACGCCGATTGCTTAAAAAGGCAAAGCTTCGGATCTGTGTCATGAAGGAGTATCATGAAACCGTACCGGAGGGGCTTGTAGTGGAGCAGTCGGTGAAGGCTGGACGCCGTGTCAAAAAGAACACAAAGATTACGGTGATCGTGAGTAAGGGCAGTAATCCAGCGGCAGGACAGTCAGAGTTGAATAATAGTACAAAGACGATCAGAGGATCCCGAAACGGACAAAATAAAGTGGTGCCACCGATGTAGAGGTGCATGTGGCAAAAGAAACAGTGAGCGGAGTGTGGATAGAGATAAAGGATGGAAGATGTCATGACAGAGATTTCGAAAATATTAATGGAGGAATTAAATCGCTGTAGCAGGGATGAAGAGCTTCTGGATTTTTTGCATTATTATGAATCAAAGCAGAGAAACTGGAAGGAATTTATGCAGGAGCAGTTGTTTGATCTGGAGCTTTCTTATGAAAAGTTTGGAAAACGCTGTGGCTTCAGCAAAAACACAATCCGGAGCTGGTGTGTGGACGGTGTGCTTCCGCGAAGCAGAGAGCATTTTATTAAACTTGGCTTCGGACTGGATATGAATGAAGAGCAGTTGAATCGGCTTCTGCAGGATTATGGTGGCTATGCGTCATTGTACGCAAAGGATGTCTATGATGCAATCTGTATTTATGTGATCCGGCAGAGAAAGGAGCATCCCGGGGATGAGGCGTATTCGTATCCGGCATTAGTGCATTACCGGGAAAGGTATGAAGCGATGTGTCAGGGGCATAGCTTTGATCAGGAGTATCGTGACAGGGTGACTACCGGAGTGATGCATGAGAAGCTTCTCTTGATTGCGGATGAGTGGGAATTTGATGCATTTATGACAGAGCATATGGATATTTTCCGGGGAACACATTCAAAGCTCATTGACTATATGGAAAATTACATTAAAATGCGTGGAGGTGCACGGTATGAGGGAGAGGAAGCGCAGAGTCTTCATCAGTTAGCCAGAAGATTTGAGAAGCCACAGGGCTTTGAGGTGGCGTACTCAAAGTTAAAGCGTCATGGAATTTTACCGGAACGGAATATGCTGATTGATTTTGGAATAGGAATGACAATGACACTGGCAGAGATCAATCAGCTTCTGGAGTTGGCACAGATGCGTCCTCTGGACGTCAGAAATCGTTACGAATGCATTATGATCTATTTGTTTCACAATCATGAGAATGCAAATCCAATGCTGTCTCTGGACAATGCATACAGCATGAAGGAGGTCACGCAGAATCCGGAAATACTTAAGCGCTGTGAGGAGATTATTACATATTTCTATCAAATGGAGGAAGAGGGGATACTCGAGGAGGAGGGCGATGACGACAAGAGTCTTCGAACCTTATACGAGGATTACCGGGAAAGATACGGGAAATTTTAGACGGCAGAAAATACCGGTCTTGCAGGATGCTCAAAGCGTTGAGGATAAAACATTTTTTGTGAATGAACAGGAAAGAAAAAGGGTTCTGTGTGAATGAAGCTTCATTCACACAGAACCCTTTGGTTTATCAGGCTTTATTATTACAGAGTAGCAAGTGTCTGATAATCATCCTTCAGATCATCGTACAGCTTCTTGTAAAGCTGATGGAACTTGTCGTACTCCTTGGTAGCAGCTGCGTCCGGATGACATTCCTTCTCAGGATCCGTATGGATCATCTTGCGGCATGCTGCCTCAACGCTGTCATAGATACCTGCACCGACACCGGCAAGGATTGCAAC
Source organism: Jutongia sp. (assembly GCF_057878315.1). NCBI lineage: Bacteria > Bacillati > Bacillota > Clostridia > Lachnospirales > Lachnospiraceae > Jutongia > Jutongia sp. Next base: position 46,463 of record NZ_DBLXSO010000009.1, read on the forward strand.
ACCAAGTGCAGGTCCTTCGGTAGCGGTTACGGTCTTAACGTCACAGCCGAACATATCTGCCATCATCTGACGCTGTACGCCGTTCTTGGCGCCACCGCCACATGCCATCATCTCGGTAACGTTGATACCCATCTCGCGGATGATATCGTTACAGTCGGTCAGAGAGTAGCTGATACCCTCCATAACGGCACGAGCCATGTCAGCAGTTGTGTGCATGCTGGAAAGACCGAAGAATACACCACGGCAGTTTGCATCCAGATGCGGAGTACGCTCGCCATTCAGATATGGGAGATAGATCAGACGGTTCGCACCGATCGGTGTCTTTAATACGTCTGCATTGATCAGATCAAATGCACCACAGCCCTGCTCCTTTGCCTTGCGTGCATACTCTGTTCCGATGTTGTCCTGGAACCATGCCAGAGAATATCCGGCTGCCTGGGTAACACCCATAACATGCCATGCACCCGGAACTGCGCAACAGAAGGTATGTACACGTCCCTTTGGATCGATGGAGATATCGCTGGAATGTGCAAATACAACGCCGCTGGTACCGATCGTGGTAAATGCCTTGCCATCCTCAACAACGCCTGTTCCAACTGCTGCAGCGGCATTATCGCCGGCACCGCCGACTACAACTGTAGAAGTAGAAAGACCTGTCTTTGCTGCGATCTCCGGAAGGATGGTACCTGTTACCTCAGGAGACTCATATACCTTTGCCAAAAGGCTCTTGTCAATGTCGAGCTTTTCGAGAACCTCATCAGACCACTGACGCTTTGGTACGTCAAGAAGCTGCATACCGGAAGCATCGGAAACCTCTGTTGCGAACTCGCCGGTCAGAATGTAGCGGACATAATCCTTTGGAAGGAGGATGTGCTTACATTTTGCATAATTCTCAGGCTCATGATTGCGAACCCAGAGAATCTTGGATGCGGTGAAGCCGGTCAGAGCAGGGTTTGCTGTGATCTCGATCAGACGCTTTGCACCAACCTTCTCGGTGATCTCCTCGCATTCCTTCTCGGTACGCTGATCGCACCAGATAATGGAAGGACGGATAACCTCACCGGCCTCGTCAAGCATAACAAGTCCGTGCATCTGTCCGGAAATACCAAGACCCTTGATGTCGTCAGCGGCTACGCCGGAATCTTTGACAACCTTTGCGATTGTCTCCAGTGCAGCGTCACGCCAGTCTTCCGGCTTCTGCTCTGCCCATCCGTTGTTTGGAGTGTAGAGTGGATAATCCTTGCCGGCAGAGGCGATCACGGTACCTTCCTCATCAAAGAGAACTGTCTTGGTAGAGGAAGTACCTAAATCAATACCAATTAAATAATTCATAGATAATATCCTTTCTTACTGTAAGTGATGAAAATGAACTTAGGAATAATGTCCCAATGGTTCATATCCGTTTCATAGAAAAGAGCGGCGGCATCGTGCCGCCGCTCTGGCATATAGAAGCGGCAGAGATGATCCTGTCAGCTTCTTAAGTGTCAGTTTAATCCGGTTGTTCTTATGAGAATGGATTCTCTGTCTTGTACAGAACACCCTTTGGCTGATTGTAGCCGATCTCCTCTACATCAACACCGATGTATTTGAATACCTCATAGAGCTGCTTTCCGAAGTGACCGAAAGCAACAGCACCATGATGAGGGAAGTTCTTCTCGATCAGTACGTGACGGTAGAAACGACCCATCTCGTTGATCGCGAAAATACCGATCGCACCGAAGGAACGTGTTGCAACAGGGAGAACCTCTCCGTTCGCAATGTAAGCACGAAGCTTTGCATCGGCAGTGCTCTGCAGACGGAAGAATGTGATATCGCCAGGAACGATATCTCCCTCGAGAGTACCGTTTGTTACCTCTACCGGAAGAGAACGAGCCATGATCATCTGGTTCTTCATCTCGCAGAAGGAAAGCTTTGTAGATGCTGTATTTCCACAGTGGAAGCCCATGAAGATATCCTTCTGTGTATAATCGAACTTGCCCTTGATCTCCTCGTTGTAGATGTCTGCAGGAACGGTATTGTTGATATCAAGCAGTGTAACAGTATCATCGCTGACAACGGTACCGATGAACTCGCTGAGTGCTCCGTAGATATCTACCTCACAGGATACAGGAATGCCTCTCTTGGTAAGACGGCTGTTAACGTAGCAAGGTACGCATCCGAACTGTGTCTGGAATGCCGGCCAGCACTTTCCTGCCAGTGCAACGAACTTACGATATCCTCTGTGCTCCTCGATCCAGTCAAGAAGAGTGATCTCGTACTGTGCAAGCTTGTTTAAGATCTCAGGCTTCTTGTTGCCGGCACCAAGCTCTTCCTCCATATCCTTAACAACATCAGGGATACGTGGATCATCTGCATGCTTGTTGAATGCCTCGAACAGGTCAAGCTCAGAGTTCTCCTCGATCTCTACGCCGAGGTTGTAAAGCTGTTTGATCGGTGCATTACATGCAAGGAAGTTCAGTGGACGTGGACCAAAGCTGATGATCTTCAGGTTGTTAAGAGCATATACAGCCTTTGCGATTGGAAGGAACTCATGGATCATATCAGCACATTCCTCTGCAGTTCCAACCGGATAATCAGGGATGTAAGCCTTTACGTTACGAAGCTTTAAATTGTAGCTTGCGTTGAGCATACCACAGTATGCATCACCTCTGCCCTGGATCAGTCCGCCGTTTGCGGAAGTCTCCTCAGCAGCAGCTACGAACATCTTAGGACCATCGAAGTGCTTTGCAAGAAGTGTCTCAGCGATCTCAGGACCGAAGTTACCAAGGTATACACAGAGAGCGTTACAGCCGGCTTTCTTGATGTCCTCAAGAGCCTGAACCATGTGGATCTCACTCTCTACGATACAGATCGGACACTCATAAATGTCCTCTGCGTCATATTTAGCAGCGTATGCTTTTACAAGGTTTTCTCTTCTTGTTACAGAGAGCGACTCCGGGAAACAGTCCCTGCTCACTGCAACAATACCGATTTTCATTTTTGGCATGTTTTCCATTGTTGTTATCATCCTTTCTTTTCTTGTATATAAATCGTGAATAACATTGCTTTCGGCAATGTTCCTTCTTGAGGTTTTTTTTCACCTCACATAGTTTTATTTTATTACATTTTATCACTATTTGCAATCAAAGTTTTGCAAACATTCTGCAAACATTTTGGAATATCTGCCTGTCCCATACATATATTGAAAAAGAATGGAGGATGAGATATGGGACAGAGAGATCAGGTACTTCGTGTGCTGGCAAAGGATCTGCGCCGTTACATGGAAAAGCTGGACATTGATTACCGGCTTCTTCAGGAAATACGCATCCGGGCAGATGCGCCGCTTATGGTGGTATATCATGGAAAAGAATATTTTGTCGGCCGCAGCGGCTGTCTGACCACGGATCCGGAGGCACCGGTCATGGCAGAGCGGCAGGATGTGAAGGAGACGATGGAGCGCATCAGCAATTATTCGATGTATGCCTTTGAGGAAGAACTCAAGCAGGGATTTATCACGATACAGGGCGGTCATCGCGTCGGCGTGGCGGGGAAAATTGTGTTGGAAAAGGATCAGGTGAAGAATCTGCGTTACATATCATTTATCAATATCCGGCTGGCACACCAGCTGTTAGGGTGCGGGGACAGAGTACTTCCGTATCTGATCAACGGGGAGAGCATTTATCATACGCTTATCATATCACCGCCGCGCTGTGGGAAGACAACGCTGCTGCGTGATTTGATACGACAGCTGTCGAACGGCAGTGCGAAAAGGCATGGCATGAATGTGGGCGTGGTCGATGAGCGATCGGAGCTCGGAGCCTGTTATCAGGGGACACCGCAGAATGATCTGGGCTATCGTACGGACATTCTCGACTGCTGCCCCAAAAAGGAAGGAATGATGATGCTGGTGCGTTCCATGTCGCCCAACGTGATCGCAGTGGATGAGATTGGATCAAAGGAGGATGTGGAGGCACTGGAATATGTGATGAACTGCGGTGTGAAGATATTAGCAACCGTGCATGGAAAAAGCATGGAGGAGATCCGCAAAAAACCGATTCTTGGCAGGCTGGTACAGGAGAAGGTATTTCAGCGGTATGTGCTTTTGTCTGCCAGTCAGATCGGCAGGGTAGATGCTATTTTCGATGAGCGTGGGACGTATCTGGCACATCCGTGTGGGGATGTGCAGGAAGGAGGAGAGGCATGAATCTGCTGCGGATGATCCTGAAAATGACTGGAGGCGCAATGGTGTTTGCCGGAGGCAGCGGTTTTGGTCTTTGGCTTGCCGGCAAACGAAAAAGAAGGATCGAGATCCTGCGGGAGCTTGCGCAGGTGCTGATCCTTCTGTATGGGGAAGTGGAGTATGCGGCGGTAGATATGGTGGAGATCTTTCAGAAGCTTTCCGGAAAGACATGCTATTTCCGGGGATTTTTCGGGAATATGTATGAAGGACTTTTGCGGGCGGAGGATGTGAGCCTGCAGGAGCTGTGGGAAAACGGGATCATGGCAGATAAAACGGCAGGCATGCTGGACAGAGAGGACGTCATGCTTTGGAGAGAGATCGGAATGCATCTGGGAACACTTGACCGGCAGACACAGCTTCAGACGTTACATGTGCTGCAGGACAGGCTGGGAAGGAGTATACAGGATGCCGAGACAGAGTATCAGTCGCAGGCGAAGGTATATCGGCTGGTGGGGATCACAGGAGGGATATTCACTGCGATACTACTCTTGTAGAATGAGAGGAGAAGATGGATGAGTATAAATTTGATATTTCGGATCGCAGCAGTCGGAATTCTTGTATCTGTTCTGGGACAGGTGCTCAAGCATGCGGGCAGAGAGGAGCAGGCATTTCTTGTCAGTCTGTCCGGACTGATCCTAGTGCTTTTGTGGGTGATCCCTTATATATTGGAGTTGTTCCGGTCGATACAGGAGCTGTTTACCTTGTAGCCGGACAGAATGGAGAGGCACAATGGAAAAGATTATTATGATCGGCATCATGGCGGTGTTTTTGGCAATCCCGCTCAAAAAGGACAAAGCAGAATTCGGCATGCTTCTGATCCTGACAGCGTGTCTGCTGATCAGCTTTCTGGCGTTGGGACGGATCGGCGAGCTGCTCCGGTATCTTAAGTCTCTGCAAAAGTATCTTGGCGGTGGAAGTATATATATGAAGGTTCTGTTCAAGATGATCGCTGTGACATATATGGCGGAGCTTGGAGCGAATCTGTGCCGGGATGCCGGTTACAGTGCCGTGGCGGGGCAGATCGAATTTTATGGGAAACTGATGCTTCTGGCGGTCAGCATTCCGGTGTTAGCAGCGCTTTTTGAGGTGCTGATCCGGTTTGTGCCGTCCGGCCTGTGAGGGAGGTGATGAGGTGAGTGGAACTAAGGAAGGTGCCGGGCTTTATGACAGTCTGGCGAATGAACTGTCGTATGACCAGATACAGCAGATGATGGATCAGCTTCTGGGAGAAGAAAGCTTCGGCTTTGCGGACATGGTACAAAGCATGATCCGGAATGGAAAAGCGGACACGGTGGGGGATTTACTGCATTCGTTCCGGAAAATTGTGCTTTCTTCCTTTAGCAGTGACCGCAAAATGTTTGTTTCGCTGATCGCTGTGGCGCTGGTGGGAGCGGTGTTTTCAAACTTCTCCAAGGTGCTTCACGGCAAGGAGGTGGCAGGAACCGCATTTTATATTGTATATCTGTTATTTTTTTCAATCCTGGCAACTTCGTTTCTGCAGATCGCGCAGCTTGCCGGGCAGACGATGGAGAACCTGCTTGCGTTTGTGAAGGTATTGATCCCGGCTTTTTTTATCAGTCTGTCCTTCACGCAGGGGGGCGTTGCAGCAGGGGCGTATTATGAGTTCGCGCTTGCGATGATCATGGTGGTCAACTGGCTTTTGGCGGGACTTGCCCTGCCGGCAGTCCATCTTTACTTTTTCCTGCAGGTTGTCAACCAGCTTTCGGGGGAGGACATGTTTTCCAAGATGGCAGATCTGATCCGGGACGGCGTCCGCTTCGGCGTGAAGGCGGTGTTTGGCCTGATGATGGGGATGAATGTCATACAGGGGCTGATCATTCCGGTGAGTGCCGAGGTCAAAAACATGACGATGGTGCGGTTGTCAAGCTCGATACCGGGTGTAGGCAATTCGGTGGGGAATGTTTTGCAGACCGTTTTGTGTGCCGGTAAGCTCGTCAAAAACGCCGTGGGTGTGGCAGGTGTGATTGCCGTGTTTTTCCTTTGTGCGGTGCCGTTATTGCAGATGATCGTGAGCCGGGTTCTTTTTCAGATTGCGGCGGCAGTGGTGCAGCCGGTGTCGGACAAAAGGCTGATCCGTGGACTTTCCGGAGCCGTTCGGGCGGTGGATCTGTACATATATACAGTTGGTGTCGGGGCACTGCTATTTATCTCATCGATCGCGATGATCAGTGCCTTCACCACATAACATAGAAAGGCGGTAACAATGCTGCAGCAGATGATCCGGAATATTCTGGTATATGTGATCATGATCAATATTTTACAGGGACTTGTGTCCAGCGAAAGCTTCCGGGGGATTTTCCGGTTTGTCGGAGGAATGATACTGATCGTTTTATGCATCAGTCCGGTACTGTCCAATATTTCGGACGCGGATATGATCGGAAAATATCTGCAGGAGCAGTTGTTTCAGGGAGAATTGGATCAGTTGAAGCAGGAGACGGCACTGGCACAGGGAAATATGGAAAATGTGATGCTTGACGAGTGCCGCAAAGAGCTGGAGCGGCAACTGACACAGATTGCCGGACAGCAGGGGGAGGAGAATGTTCAGGCTTCTGTGTCCCTGAAAAAGGACAGTGATGGAATGCTGAAGCTGAAAAAGGTTACGATGATCCTTCCGGAAAATGCCGTGCAGACCACGGCAAAGGGTGACGAAAAATCGATCCATGTGGAGGATATTGTGATCGACGGAGGCAGTCAGAGCGGGGAGACGGATTCCGGGACAAGAAAGCTGAAACAGACAATCTGTGAAAAATATGAGCTTCCGGGAAAGAAGGTGATTGTATGGAGAAAAAGTGGAGAAAATTAATAGAGAGCCTGCGCCGTCAGGAAAAGCAGCAGGGAGGAAAAAAGGAGCCGGATGTGTCAAAGCTCATCATTCTTTTTCTGGCGGGAGTCTTTCTTTTACTTCTGTCGCTGCCAACAGGAAGCCTGTCCGAAAAAAAGGACAGTACGCAAAAAGGGACAGACAAAAAGCGGTCACAGAGCACCGTGCAGGAAACGGCGGTTTCGGCGATGGAGGAATATGCCGGAAAGCAGGAACGGGAGCTGGAAAAAGTATTGTCGAAGGTCAAGGGGATCGGTGATGTTGACGTGATGGTAACGATCGCTTCCTCGGAGGAAAAACGCACCCTCAAGCAGGAGGATTCCAGTAACAGCAGCACCAACGAATCGGACAGCACCGGTGGCAGCCGGACGCAGAGTGAGAGCAGCACGAAGACGGAGCCGGTATTAGTGGGGGAGGAAGGAAAAGAACCTTATATCATACAGATTGCATCCCCGCAGATCGAGGGCGTTCTTGTTGTGGCACAGGGGGCAGGAAGCGGAGCAATGGATTCTGAAATTATTGCAGCAGTAGAGGCATTATTTCCTATAGAATCACATAAGATTAAAGTAATGAAAATGAGGTAGTCCTTAACAGGTGTTTCTCTATCGTCAAAGAAAGGAATGGAGGATTGTTATGAAGAAGTTTGCACGGAAAAATCAATGGATCATTACGGCGCTTGCGGTGCTGATCGCTGTGGCGGGGTATTTGAATTTTACCGGACAGGAGATTGACAAGAACGGATGGAAAAGCGTGATGTCTCTGAGCGGAAAGGAAACAGCGGCGCCACAGGAAAATGCGGATGCTGTCCGGGAGAATGCGGATGCGGCGGCACAGGAGGAGACCGGCGATCAGAAAAAGGAGAGCAAGAAAACCTCTGCGGATACGACGCTTGATATTTCGGCAGAGGAAGACGGCGGTGACTATACGGTGGCTGACAGCGGCGAATTAAAATCCGCGTCCGAGGAAAATCCGGGCGAAGCAGTCATGGTTTCCAATTCGCTGGGCGCAGATTATTTTTCTTCCGCAAAGCTGTCCAGAGAGCAGAGCCGTGCGAAGAATAAGGAAACGCTGATGACGATCATCAATAATGATAAGATCGCATCAAAGGATAAGAAAAGCGCGATCGATCAGGTGGCACAGCTTACAAAGGACGCACAGTTAGAAAGTGCGGCAGAGCTTATGCTGGAGGCGAAGGGCTTTACGGATTCTGTTGTCAGCATTGAGAAGGGGAGTGCAGATGTGATCGTGAACGCAGGAGAACTGACACAGCAGCAGTTGGCGCAGATCACCGATATTGTTACGCGCAAGACGAAAATTTCTGCGGACAATATTGTGATCACTCCGGTGGCAGTGAAATAAAATCACAACACAGCAATAAAGTTAAAATGTGAAACGGCGGTATCGTGAAATCGTGAAGTCTGCTTGCAAATATGGTGAGATTTGGTATAATAAACTAGAATAATTGGCAACATTTTATAAAAAGAACAAAGGAGGTAGTGTGTCGTGTCAAAGGAGCAGACTTCGAGAGAATATATTACGAAGAAAAAAGAGCTGGGCGAGGTTAGGATCGCATCGGACGTTGTTGCAGCGATCGCAGCACTGGCAGCCACAGAGATAGATGGCGTGTATTCCATGGCTGGAAATATCACAAACGAACTGATCGGCAAACTGGGGATGAAGAATCTTTCCAAGGGAGTAAAGATCCTGATGGAGGGCGGCATTGTTCGTGTGGATATGATGGTTGTCGTTAATTATGGTTACAGTATCCCGGAGGTGTCTGAGCAGGTTCAGGAGAGAGTCGGCCAGCAGATCGAGAATATGACCGGATTATCTGTTTCCGAGGTGAATGTCCGCATCGCCGGAGTTAAGCTCGAAGAAAACTAATAAAGGTAAGGGTAGAGAACATGACAAGAAAAAAGGTCAGAGAACATTTATTCCAAATGCTGTTTGTACTGGATTTTTATCCGGCAGAAGAGTTAGACAGCCAGGTTGATACATTTCTGGAAGGACTTGGCAGCCACTCTGAGTCAGCAAAGGGAGAGTCCGAGGAAGGTCTTGAAAAGGTGCGTGCAGAGCTGAAGCAGAAGTTTTATGCGGTAGCAGAGCATCAGGAGGAGATTGACAAGAAGATCGAGGAGAAGTCAAACGGCTGGTCTTTAAAGCGTCTGGCAAAGGCTGATGTCACAGCACTTCGTCTGGCGATTTACGAGATCCTGTACGATGAGGATGTGCCGGCAGGAGTCGCAGTCAATGAGGCTGTAGAGCTTGCTAAGCGTTTCGGAACGGATAAGTCACCATCATATGTCAACGGAGTTCTTGGCTCTGTTGTCAGAGACTGCACGGAGGAGTAGACATGAGCAGGGCAGTGACAGTGTCTCAGATCAACCGGTATATTGCCAACTTGTTTAAGCAGGACTATACATTGTCCGGGATTCAGGTGAAGGGCGAGATATCCGGCTGCAAGTATCATTATTCCGGTCATATTTATTTCACGCTGAAGGATGCCGGAGCGGCAATTTCCTGCGTGATGTTTTCCTCTCAGCGTAAGGGACTTGACTTTACATTGGAGGATGGTCAGAGTGTGATCGTGACCGGACAGATCAGCGTCTTTGAGAGAGACGGCAGATATCAGCTCTATGCCCGCAGCATTGCTCAGGATGGTGTAGGCCGATTATATGAAGAATACGAGAAACTTAAAAAGCGCCTCTTAGCAGAGGGGCTTTTTGACGAACAAAGGAAAAAACCAATCCCGAGGTACGCCTCAAAGATCGGTGTTGTCACGGCAGAGACCGGAGCGGTGATACAGGATATCTGTAATGTGACATACCGCCGCAATCCCTATGTGCAGCTTTATCTCTATCCGGCAAAGGTACAGGGAGAGGGTGCCGCACAGACGGTGATCGAAGGCATCCATTATTTTGAACAGACCGATGTAGATACGATCATTATAGGACGTGGCGGAGGCTCTGTGGAAGACCTGTGGTGCTTTAATGATGAAATGCTGGCCAGGGTGATCGCAGACTGTACGAAGCCGATCATTTCCGCAGTTGGTCATGAGACGGATACCACGATCTCGGACTATGCCGCGGATCTGCGGGCACCGACACCATCCGCGGCAGCCGAGCTTGCGGTATATTCGTGGCGGGAGATGGAGATCGGTCTCAGGGAGTACCGGAATGATCTGAGGCAGGCGATGCACCAGATCCTGAAAGTGCGTAAGCTTGAATTACAGAAATATATGGTGCTTTTGCAGCATGTGAGTCCGGAGGATATCCTGCGGCAGAAGCGTCTTGTTCTTGCGGACAGCCAGGAGCGTCTGCAGAGGCTGATGGAGAAACGGCTCACCGATGCAAAGCACAGGCTGGCACTGTATGCGGAGGAGATGAAGGGATTATCGCCTCTTCAGAAGCTGCAGAGCGGATACACCTATACAGCAGACGAGGCGGGTAATCATATTGATTCCGTTCAGAGTCTTGAGAAGGGACAGCATCTGACGTTGACCTTTGCGGATGGACAGGCAGATGTCACGGTGGACGAGATCAGAGAGTAGGGCAGGCCTGCGGCGGAACGTTGGCGGGCTGAGAAAGGAATAGTAGTGTATTATGGCAAAAAAGATCATATTAGAGGAATCCTTTGAACAGCTTGAGACGATCATTGCGGAGCTGGAAAAGGGAGATATGACGCTGGAGGATTCCTTCAAGAAGTACGAGGAAGGCATGAAGCTTATCAAAAACTGCAGCAATTCGATCGACCGCGTTGAGAAGAAGCTGATCGTATTGGAAAACGGAGAAGAATAACAGAAGAATTTGCAAATACAGCGGCTGCGGAAACGGCGGGTTGCGGGAAGGCATGGTTTTATCATGAATAAAGAAAAATTTGAAAAAGAATTTAAGGAAAGACAGCAGGAGGCAGAGAAGATACTGACCGGGTATCTTCCGGACAGGGAGGGACTCCAGAAGACGATATTTGATGCGATGGAATACAGTCTGATGGCGGGTGGCAAGAGAATCCGTCCGATCCTGATGAGGGAAGCCTACCGGCTTTTTGGCGGTGAGGATATGAAGGTGATCGAGCCGTTTATGGCAGCGATCGAGATGGTACATACCTATTCGCTGGTTCATGATGATCTTCCTGCGATGGACAATGATGACTATCGAAGAGGAAGAAAGACGACGCATGTCGTATACGGAGAGGATATGGGAATCCTTGCCGGAGACGCCTTGCTCAATTATGCATTTGAGACGGCATCACAGTGCTTTGACCATATCAGTGACCCGATGTCGGCAGCAAAGGCAATGCAGATCTTTGCCCGCAAGGCGGGTGTTTATGGCATGGTTGGCGGTCAGGTTGTTGATGTGGAACGCACCGGACAGCCTTTGGATAAGGAAGTGCTCGAGTTTATTTATACGCTTAAGACAGGTGCTCTTTTAGAGAGTGCACTTATGGTGGGCGCAGCGTTAGCCGGTGCGGATGAGACGGCACTGGAGCAGATGGAACAGATCGGACGCAGTGTCGGAATGGCATTTCAGATCCAGGATGATATCCTTGACTGCACCAGCACGACAGAAGAACTCGGAAAGCCGGTACACAGTGATGAGAAAAACGAAAAGACAACGTATGTGACACTCTACGGAATTGAGCAGTCGCATCAGGCGGTCGAGCAGTATTCCCATCAGGCAGTGGAGCTTCTTGAAAAGCTTCCGGGAAGCAATCCGTTTCTCGAGGACCTGATCGAATATCTGATCAACCGTACGAAATAATTCAGGAACTTCGAAGAAACTCCTGATACAGGTCTGTCAGGATACGTTATATTACAAAGAAATGAGGGAACACTGTGGGAGAAATATTGGACAAGATAGAAAAACCAAATGATATAAAGGAGCTTGAAAAGGACGAGCTTCGTCCGCTTGCCAAGGAGATCAGACGTTTTCTGGTACAAAAGATCAGTCACACCGGAGGTCATCTTGCATCAAATCTCGGTGTGGTGGAGCTTACCATGGCACTCCATCTGTGCTGCAATCTTCCGGAGGATAAGATCGTCTGGGATGTGGGACACCAGTCTTACACACATAAGATCCTGACCGGCAGAAAGGATGGCTTTGACCATCTGCGGCAGTTTGGCGGAATGAGTGGATTTCCGAAGCAGTCGGAGAGTGACTGTGACGCTTTCGACACCGGACACAGTTCGACTTCGATCAGTGTCGCATTGGGTATGGCAAAGGCGAGAGATCTTCGTGGGGAGGACCGCAAGATCTTTGCAGTGATCGGAGACGGCGCGCTGTCCGGCGGCATGGCGTTTGAGGCGATGAATAACGCCGCACGTCTGAAATCTAATATGGTGATCGTTTTGAATGATAACCAGATGTCAATTTCTAAAAATGTAGGAGGCATGTCGAGCTACCTTGGCAAGATCCGTACAAACGGCAACTATACGGAGCTCAAGGAAGAGGTTGAGAATGCACTTTCAAAGCTTCCGCATCTCGGCGATAAGCTGACAAGCCGGATCCGTGGCTTTAAAGATCTGGTGAAGCGTGTGTTGATTCCGGGAATGCTTTTTGAGGATATGGGACTGACCTATATCGGACCGATCGACGGACATAATATCCAGCAGATGGTAACAGCGTTTGAGAGTGCCTCCAAGATGAAGGAAGCAGTGATCGTTCATGTCTGCACCAGAAAGGGAAAGGGCTACCGCCCGGCAGAGCAGAACCCATCGTATTTCCATGGAGTATCTCCGTTTAATCTGAAGGACGGAAGCAGCCGGAAGACGGTCGAATCGGCTCAGACGTATACCGATATTTTCAGTGAAACCATGTTAGAGACAGCCGCTGAGAGGAATGATATTGTGGCAGTTTCCGCAGCAATGCCGTCAGGAACAGGTCTGACGGGGATGGCGGAGAAGTATCCGAAGCAGTTTTTCGATGTCGGGATTGCGGAGGAGCATGCGGTCACGTTTGCGGCCGGAATGGCGGCAGGCGGCTTAAAGCCGGTTGTGGCAATTTATTCGACATTTCTGCAGAGAGCCTATGATCAGATCCTTCACGATGTCTGCATCGGAAAGATGCCGGTTGTATTTGCTGTTGACAGGGCAGGTCTTGTCGGCAGTGACGGCGAGACACATCAGGGAATCTTTGATCTCGCGTATCTGAGAAGTATGCCGAATCTTACGGTGATGGCACCGAAGAACGGCTGGGAATTAAAGCAGATGATGCTATTTGCACTTGCGCAGAACGGACCGGTTGCAGTGCGCTATCCGAGGGGAGAGGCGTGGACCGGACTGCAGGATCATAAGCAGGAGATCACAATGGGACAGGCTGAGTGGATCTGCTCCGGACAGGAGACTGCGCTTCTTGCGGTCGGCAGCATGGTCGAGACGGCGATGTGGGTCAGAGAAAAGCTTAAGGCGCAGGATCAGAAGGTGACCGTGATCAATATGCGTTTTGTTAAGCCAATCGATGTGAATGTGTTAGAACAGCTAAAGGAGAAGCATTCCAGAGTAGTTACTCTGGAGGAGGGCGTTTTTAACGGCGGCTTTGGTGAGGCAGTTTCCGCATGGTATGAAGAAACGCCGATGAAGGTAATGAATATTGCGCTGCCGGATCAGTTTATTGAGCATGGCAGTGTCAGGGAACTGAAGGAGAAATATGGTCTGGATCCGGAAGGGATCACGAAGAAGATCTTGTCCTGGCAGCAGGATAGAAAGGCATAGGATATGGCAAAGGAACGATTGGATGTGCTTTTGGTCAAGAGAAATCTGGCAGCGTCCAGAGAGAAAGCGAAAGCAATTATTATGACAGGAAATGTCTTTGTCAACGGACAGAGAGAGGATAAAGCGGGGTCTACCTTTAAGGAGGACGTATTGATCGAGGTGAAGGGAACACCGATGAAATATGTCAGCCGCGGGGGCTATAAGCTGGAGAAGGCGATCGAGCTTTGGCAGGTGCCGCTTAAGGACAAAATCTGCATGGATGTGGGATCATCGACCGGCGGCTTTACAGACTGCATGCTTCAGAACGGTGCCGTGAAGGTTTATGCTGTGGATGTCGGAACCAATCAGCTTGCATGGAAGCTTCGTCAGGATGAGAGAGTTGTTTCTATGGAGAAGACCAACATTCGTTATGTAACACCGGAGGACATTGCGGATCCGATCGCATTTTTCTCGGTGGATGTCGCATTTATCTCGCTGAAGAAGGTGTTAGAGCCTGTTAAGGCTTTGCTGACACCGGATGGACAGGGTGTCTGCCTTGTGAAGCCGCAGTTTGAAGCGGGCAGAGAGAAGGTCGGCAAAAAGGGCGTTGTCCGTGATCCGAAGGTACACATAGAGGTGTTGGAGCAGATCATGCAGTATGTACTTTCAATCGGCTTTGCAATACGTGAGCTGAGCTTTTCGCCGATCAAGGGACCGGAGGGCAATATCGAGTATCTCCTTTATATCAATAATACCGCGTCTGCACCGGAAGAGCCGGTCAGCGATGAGGCATTTCAGGAGGAGTACGCGGCGCTCATCAGGGAGACGGTTGCGGCTGCCCATGGAAAGCTTGATAAGGAAGCGGGTGCCGTGGAGCATGTGAATGCTGTTACAGGGTGATGGCAGCCGGTGCCATGGGAAAGCACAGTGTTGTCTGTGAATGAACGGAGATAACTGTAGAATGATTTGTATGAGAATGGAGAACAGCGATGAAACGGTTTTGTGTGATCACAAACAGGGATAAAGAGGACAGTAACCGCAAAGCGTTATATATTCAGGAATATATTGAGCAAAAGGGCGGCAAGTGTCATATACTGGAGAACCGCCGGGTGATCTCGGAGGGAATCCTGCATTATACAGATGCAGATAAGATCCCGGAGGAGACCGAGTGCGTTCTGGTACTCGGAGGAGACGGGACGATGATCCAGGCTGCGATCGATCTGGTGCACAGCCGTCTGCCGATCCTCGGGATCAATATGGGTACGATGGGATTTCTGACGGAGGTGGAGCAGCAGAATCTGGAACGGGCATTGGATATGATGCTTGCGGATCAGTATATGATCGAGAACCGGATCATGCTCCGTGAGAGCAGCCCGCAGGCAGAGAAAGGCAAAGGAAAAGCAAGCTATGCACTCAATGATGTAGTGGTCAGCAAGCGGGGCGATTGCAGGCTCATCACGATAAAAGTATATATTAATGAAGAATTAGCCGATATCTATCGTGCAGATGGTCTGATCATTTCCACACCTACAGGGTCAACCGGATATAATTTGTCGGCAGGAGGACCGGTTATGGTGCCGGATACAGAGGCAACCGTGATCACACCGATCTGTGCCCATTCGCTGAATAAACGCAGCCTTGTGGTGTCCGCCAGAGATAAGATCACGCTGGAGCTTGGACAGACGAAGGAGTTTCAGGAGGATACCGCCGTTTTGGCTGTCGATGGAAGAACCGTGCGCGGACTGGCAACGGGAGAACGGCTGGATATCTGTGTGCCGGAGGATCAGACAAGGATCGTCAAGCTGTCCGGTGTCAGCTTCTACAAGAAGATGCGTGATAAATTAAACGGAAATTGATCCTTTTGCCGGCTGCCTGCAGGCATGAAAATGTTTCGTAGACAGATATGGGGAAAGGTGATAAAATATATAAGTTACGGGATATATTCCCGCCAAGAAAGATAAAAGGAGAGTTTTATTATGTCAGGACATTCAAAATTTGCCAACATCAAACACAAGAAAGAAAAGAACGATGCAGCGAGAGGCAAAGTATTTACCATTCTCGGTCGCGAGCTTGCGGTTGCCGTAAAGGAAGGCGGACCGGATCCTGCTAACAACAGCCGTCTTCGTGATGTGATTGCAAAGGCAAAAGCCAATAATATGCCAAACGATACCATTGAAAGAGGTATTAAGAAGGCAGCAGGAGATGCCGCATCCGTTAATTATGAGGAGGTTACCTATGAGGGATATGGACCAAGCGGTACCGCTATTATCGTGAAGGCTCTGACCGACAACAAAAACCGTACCGCCAGCAACGTAAGAAATGCGTTCACAAAGGGAAGCGGAAGTGTTGGAACACAGGGCTGCGTGTCTTATATGTTCGATGAGAAGGGACAGATCATCCTTTCTAAGGAAGAATTAGAGGATGCAGATATTACATTGAGTGCGGATGATCTGATGATGCTTGCACTGGATGCCGGCGCAGAGGATTTCAGTGAGGAGGATGACAGCTATGAGATCATCACTCTTCCGGATGATTTTAGCGCTGTCAGAGAAGCCATAGAGGCAGAAAAAATTCCAATGGCAAGCGCAGAAGTCACAATGCTGCCACAAACCTACGTTACACTTACCGATGAGAACGATATCAAGCAGCTTCAGAGAACACTCGATCTGCTCGATGAAGATGATGATGTACAGGATGTGTACCACAACTGGGATGAGTAATTGATTACGATTCCATTACAGAGAACGGGGGAAGGAAATGGCAAAACGATTCCGTACAACGAAAAAGGGAATATGGATACTGGGAGTATTGTTGTTATTTTTCGGCATTTTTCTCGGAATAGCAGGCAGACAGATTAACGGTTCCTCTCAGGCCGCCAATTATGAGATCATTGACGATGAGGGTAATCCGGTCACTGGAACCTATGAACTCCGTCGTGCAACGGCAACGTTTGGTCTGTCCGATTATGCGGCGGGAGATAAGTGTGAATGGACAAGTGCCAATGAGGATATCCTGACTGTCGAGCCGGCAACAGCCAATCAGCGGCAGGTCAGTGTGTCGGTTCAGAATATGGGTAAGGTCGGTCTGACCTGTACGATCACGCATTCCGATGGTAGCATGGAGACGCGTAACGTTGCGATCGATGTCGTATTTTCCATCAATGAGTTCCTTTCCACGGGAGCTCCGGCGAAGATGACGAAGATCCGTTCCACCGATTCCAGACGATCCATTGTAATGGATTACGGTACAACCGTATATTTTGGTAAGAATGCCAAGAAAGATACCAATAAGCTGAACTTGATCTTCGGTGATGCAACAAGCCAGAGTGCTGTATGGTCCAGCAGCAACAACGATGTGATCCGTGTCAGCGAGCAGGGCGGTGAAAGTCTTGTTATGGCGGTAGGAACCGGAAGGACACAGCTTTCTGTTACATACAATGACGGCAAGAATGAGTACAATGATTCCATCAATGTCTATGTCCGCCCGCAGATCCGAAAGGACAGTGTTTCCGGAGCAAGACTCGACGACTCCGCATCAACGGTGATCATGGAGCGTAATGATAAGGTCTGGATACCGGCATTGTTTGATTCTAATCCTCTGGAGGGTGTGCTTGATAAAGTAACCTGGGTTATCGCCAAGAGAAGCGGAACGACGAGAACCCTTGTCAATTCTTCTGCCGGGGGCGAGTATAATGCAAATGCAGATGCGAATCTGATATATGACAGTGCAACCAATACCTTCCGTCTGGATGCAAAGGCGGGACAGTATATTGTTATGTTCTATGTAAAAGGAACATACAACAACTTCAAAGAGGCGCAGGATTCCAGCATCTTCCTGGGATGTTTGCCGTCGTATTTTAATGCGGATGTCCGCGGTAAGTTTGAGGATAAGGATGTTACGGTCAATATCGGTGGCAGCTATGATCTTGCGGAGGCGTTTAATATCTCCAAAGACACGCTGCTTAAGAACTTCACATTGTCGGTGGAGGATAACTCCGGTAACTGGGTTTCCGTAGATTACCAGACATGGATCCTGACCGGGCGTACGCGTGGTACTGCCAAGTTTAAGGTAAAGTGTAACTCGATGCCGTCGGAGATGATTCCGGGCGTTGTGCAGGGGCAGACCTATAATGTCACGGTCAATGTCACGGATACGTTCTCGCTGAATGTGGCGAGTGCAACGATGGCAGTAGGATCGAAGTTAGATCTGACCGGTATTATCGGATCCGGAGAATATGCGGAGGCAGATTCCTTCCGATGGGAGACAACCGATCCGAGAGAGACTTATATTTCCATCAGCTCTAATGCACAGTATGCAACGGTAACGGCGAAGAAAGAGACGCCGGCGGACAGTCCGGTAAAGGTTAGTCTGTACTGGACGGATGATATGGCAGTTACGCATGTGGCAAGCTGTAAGATCTATGTAACCAATTCTGCAACAACGATCCCGCTCGATCATACGGAGCTGGAGATGGAGGTTGGCAGCATTGAGTATCTGGATTCCGGACTTTCCGGACAGCAGAATCTGACCTGGATCTCTGCGGATACAGATATGGTTAAGGTTGAGCCGCAGCAGGGCAATACAAAGGCAAAACTGACTGCCGGAACAAAGACAGGATCTACAACGATCACTGTCATCAACAAGGACAATAACGCATATGCGACCTGCCGTGTTACGGTGACGGCGGCGATTACCTCGCTGACGATCGAGCAGGGCGAGAATCTGGATACATTCTTATCCGCAGGCTTTGTATTCCTGAAAGCAAATTATCTGCCAAAGAATGCAACCAATACAGAACTGAAATGGACAACGAGTGATCCGAGTGTGGCAACTGTCGATAAGAACGGTGTTGTTACACTGCTCAAGGAGGATACCGTGTGGATCTCCGTTGAGCCGGTATTTAACCCGTATAACGTAGTCGCAAGATGCTGTATCAATATCAAGAAGAATCCGGTTACCGATATCATTACGGATGTCAGTGAGATCAATATGATCGCCGGAGACCAGTATACGGTTTCAACCACGATCGTTCCAAGTGATGCGACAGACACAACGCTTCTGTGGAACACGGACGATCAGAAGATCGCCAAGGTACAGGGAGGAACGATCACGGCAGTTGCTCCGGGTGATGCAAATATCACGGTTGCCAACGGTACCGTGTTTAAGATTATCAAGGTTCATGTCAGAAACCGTTTGAAATCCGTAGCATTCACGCAGAATGAGTACGAAATCAAGGAGGGAGATACAATCTCTCTGAAAAACGCACTGATCTTTAATCCAAGTGATCATGTCAATACAAATGTTTCCTGGACATCCACGAACAGTCAGGTGGTTTCCGTGGATAAGGACGGTAATATTACCGGTCTGAAGGCAGGGGATGCTGCATGGATCACCTGTATTCCGGAGGATCTGGGGATAGCGGGCGCGATCACCTGTGCCGTAAAGGTTATCAGTCAGGATGTCCCGGCGAATAACATCACATTGAAGCCTTCCGAGACGGAAATGCATGTGGGTGAGACACTGCAGATTGAAAGTGTATTTAATCCGGTTACAGCAACATATCAGAATTTAAGCTGGTCTTCGACTAATGAGAAGGTTGCAACCGTTGATTCCAATGGTCTTGTTACTGCATTGTCAGAGGGTGAGGTTTCTATCGGAGCAGTATATACCGATCCGATCACGGGAACCGTATGGAAGCCGCTTTACTGCCGGATCACGGTGAAGAGTGCACTGACCAAGTTAAAGGATTATACGCTGACACCGGCTCATAAGGAGCTGTATGTCGGTGACAATTATACGATCGCTCCGGTATTTGATCCGAAGGACGTCACTGAGAAGACGATTCACTATTACAGCTCGGATGAAGCTGTGGCAACGGTGGATGACAATGGTGTGGTAAATGGTATCAGTGAGGGCTCTGCAGTGATCGTCGGACGGTCCGAGGATGGTAATATCGTGAGGACATGTACAGTTACCGTGGTGAAGCCGCCGGTTCCGGTAAAGGATTTTACTGTGGAGCCGAAGGAGCAGGAGGTACGGGTAGGTTCGACCTTTTATATTACTCCGGTATTTACTCCAGCAGATGCAAGTAACCAGAAGGTTATTTACAAGAGTGCCGACGACAAGATAGCAACGGTTGATGAGAATGGACTTGTAACAGGTATTGCCATCGGAGAGACAACGATCATCTGCCAGTCGGTGGAAGGCAATATTATTGCAACCTGTCAGGTTACTGTGCTGAAGGCATATGTCAATGTGATCAACTTCAACATTACACCGACACAGCAGGAAGTAGAGACCGGATCGACTTTCCAGATCACACCGATCTTTACTCCGGCAGATGCAACGAATCAGAAGGTTACTTATCAGTCCTCTGATCCGAGTGTTGCGACGGTCGATGAGAAGGGTGTTGTAACCGCTGTCAAAAAGGGAACGGTTACGATTATCTGTCAGTCTGATGAAGGAAAGATCGTTGTTTACTGTAATGTAACGGTTATCGAGGGAGTATCACTTACCTTGAAGCCTTCCGCCAGAGAGATTGCCGTTGGCAAGAGCTTTACGATCACCAAGGTCATTGTACCGGTAGAGGCAGATGGAACGGCTATCTGGAAGAGTTCCAATGAAGCAGTTGCAAAGGTTACACAGAATGGAAAGGTAACCGGACTGAAAAAGGGCAAATGTACGATTTCCTGTACACTGACAAAATATAATGTCACTGCGACCTGCGAGGTGACGGTGGCAACACTCCGCACAACGGTGAAGCTTGGCAAGACCGGTATCCGCATGGGAGTCGGAACGACTTACCGCATGAAGGTAACGATCTGGTCCAACAATACCAGGACTCCTGCAGTGCGTTGGAAGACTTCCAGAAAGAAGATCGCAACTGTCAGCCAGTCCGGAAAGATCAAGGCGAAGAAGGTCGGAAGTACGGTGATCACAGCCGTATCACGAGACCGGATGAAGGCAAAGGCAAACTGCCGCGTCAGAGTTATCCAGAGGGCGAAATCGATTCAGATCGTACCGGATTATGCCGTATGCTATGTCGGCGGTACAAGAAAGCTGCATGTCAGCATGAAGCCAAAGAATACAACGCTTCATTCCGTGAAATGGAGTTCGGCAGATACGAGCATTGCTATTGTAGAAAGTGACGGCACCGTTCGTGGTATTGCCGAGGGTGAGACGAAGATCAAGGCAGTGGCAAAGGACGGAAGTAACAAGAAAGCCGTCTGTGTCATTAAGGTAACTGAGAAGGTACCGGCTACGAGCATCGTAGTAGCACAGTCGGAGCTGACGATGAAGCAGGGCGATTCGGCGAAGCTTTCCTATTCGATTCTGCCAAACAACTCTTCCGATAATATTTCCTTTGCATCGGACAACCGCAGAGTGGCAAAGGTATCCGGAGCGGGAGTCGTGACAGCGACCGGCACCGGTAACTGTACGATCACGATCCTTGCGGATGGAGGTGTGACCTCGACCGTAGCGGTCAATGTCGTTTCTCTGAACCGCAGCAGTTTAACGATGCGGCAGTATGATACAGAAACCTTGTCTGTGGAAGGAACGACCGAATCGGCAACCTGGTACTCATCCAATCCGAGGGTGGCAACCGTTGTCAACGGCAAGGTTGTCGGAAGAAGCGTCGGAACGACCTATATTTACGCAACGGTCAATGGATGCAAGATGGCATGCCGTGTCAATATTACTAAATTGAATTAGAAATTTTTTGCAATTTGCACAAAAAGAACGTCTGTTCGAGAAAAGTCTTGAACAGGCGTTTTCTTTATGCTATACTTTCCACAGGGAAGCGGAATTATTCTGTTAGAAAGGAGCAGACAGTGTTAGTAAATTTACATGTGAAGAATCTGGCGATCATTGACGAGGTGGAGGTTGACTTCTCCGATCGCCTTAATGTACTGACCGGTGAGACGGGTGCAGGTAAGTCTATCATCATCGGTTCGATCAATCTGGCTCTTGGACAGAAAAGTCCGAAGGACGTGATACGAAAGGGGGCGGATTATGCTCTTGTAGAGCTGACCTTCCGGGCAGACACCGAACGTCAGCGTGCGCTTGTGGAGGAGATGGGGATCTCCATGGAGGATGATGAGATACTGATCTCGCGCAAGATCATGGCAGGACGCAGTGTGAACCGGATCAATGGGGAGAGTGTGACGCTTGCCATGATACGCCGCATTGCGGATATCATGATCGATATTCATGGTCAGAATGAACAGCAGTCTCTTTTGCACAGCGCGAAGCATATGGAGATCGTGGACCGCTACGCCAGAGAGGAGCTGGGAGACAGAATCACGCGGATGGCAGATGGGTACCGGGAGTATCAGAGATTGCAGCAGGAGCTTTCACAGCATGAGGTGCCGGAGGAGGAGCGTCTTCGGGAGATCTCTTTTATGAAATATGAGCTTGAGGAGATTGAGCAGGCATCCCTCATGCATGGCGAGGAGGAACAGCTGGCGGAACAGTACCGGATGCTTTCCAATGCTACGGAGATTGCTTCCGGTCTGGGAGAGATCTACGGTATGACCGGAGAGGGGAATGCCACGGCTGCCGAGCAGCTTGGTCAGAGTCTGCGGATCCTGCATAAGCTTTCGGAGTACAGTCCGCAGATGGAGGAGTTTGCAAACCAGCTCTCCGATATTGATTCGCTGCTCACCGATTTTAACAGGGATATCTCGGATTATATGAGTGATTTCGAGACCGGAGGAGAGCGGTTTGCCGAGGTGGAGGCACGTCTTGATCTGGTACGGACGATCAAGGCGAAGTATGGTGCTACCACGGCGCAGGTGCAGGAGTATGCGGATAAGCTTCAGGAGAAGCTGATGAAGTACGAGGAATATGAGCAGTACCGGGAGGAGCTTTTGAAAAGCCTGACACAGCAGGAGACTACACTAAAGAGTCTGGCGGTTGAGATCACTGCGATCCGTCAGAAGGTCAGTCGCCGCCTGGAGAAGGAGATCATCAAGGCACTGAAGGAGCTGAACTTCCTTCAGGTGCAGTTTGAGATCGCCGTGCGCCCGCTGGATCATCTGAACAGTCAGGGACAGGATGAGGTGGAATTTATGCTCTCGACGAATCCGGGTATGGATCTGAAGCCGATCGGAGATGCGGCATCCGGTGGAGAGCTGTCCAGAATCATGCTGGCAGTAAAGGCAGTGCTGGCGCAGCACGATGAGATCCCGACGCTGATCTTTGATGAGATAGATGTCGGCATCAGCGGAAGAACTGCACAGATGGTTGCGGAGAAGATGGCATATATCGGTATGACACATCAGGTAATCTGTATTTCCCATCTGGCACAGATCGGTGCAATGGCAGATTCGCATTATCTGATTGAGAAGACCAGCCGGAATGAGCATACTTCTACGGATATCCGACTGCTTGATGAGAAGGAATCCGTCGGAGAGCTTGCAAGAATCCTTGGCGGAGTAGAGATCACGGATTCCGTCCGGGAGAGCGCGGCAGAGATGAAGCAGATGGCAGAGCAGGTGAAGGTTACGCTGCGGGCATAAGCAGCTGTTGTCTGTTTGCAGATTTCTTACAGATATCGTATAGAAAAGAACGTTTTGTATCATAATGAGATACAGACGTTCTTTTTATAACATAGTAAAATGCTCGTAATGTAGTGCTAAGACAACGAGAATTGCAAAGTGATTCTTGGAGGGAAAAACGCTGGTTTAGCCCTTTTTGTAAACATTGAGGAAATGAGCATTTCTGACAGCTATGTCGTAAAAGAGAACGACCTACGAGGAATGGCTGGAAGGAGTGATGGGATGCGGTATCGAAGAAACCGCCAGGGCGGCAGATATGCGATGACAGGGAGACAGAGGCTGATGTACCGCCTGTGTCTGCTGGGAGTCCTGATCGCAGTGATGGCGTTTACGGCAGTGTACGGATATTTTGAGTTGAGGGGCAGGATACCGGATGAGATTACATTGTTTCAGGACAGAGTGGAGAATATTGATTTTGGAATCCCTTTTACGCAGGTGCGTGTCAGTCAGACAGATGCGGAGGCTGCCAGGGTAAGCATAGATCATGCGAAGAAGGCAGACGGGCATATCCGGTTCAGTATGGCAGGACCTCTTTCGGTGACCGCACAGAACTGCGGCAGTCTGCAGGGCGAGGTACGGCTGTTTGGCTGGCTTCCCTGTAAGAAGATCCGGATCGATATCCGGAAGGGCACAAAGGTCATGCCTGCCGGAAAGGCGGTCGGCCTTTATATTCATGCGGACGGTGTGATGGTGCT
This sequence comes from Jutongia sp., assembly GCF_057878315.1. NCBI lineage: Bacteria > Bacillati > Bacillota > Clostridia > Lachnospirales > Lachnospiraceae > Jutongia > Jutongia sp. The sequence continues at coordinate 70,467 of NZ_DBLXSO010000009.1, forward strand.
GGGAACAGGGCGGATCGCGGCAGCCGGGGGAGAGGAGCAGACACCGGCATACAATAAGCTGCAGACAGGAGATTACATTTATGCAGTGAACGGTCGGAAGGTTGTGACGATCCGGGATGTCAGTCGTCTTGTGCAGAAGAACGGTGCAAAGCAGATGATCCTAAGCGTCAAGCGCGATTCCGGAAGGATTCAGGTGAAGTTGACTCCGGTCCGGGCGGCGGATGGAAGCTACCAGATCGGCGTGTGGCTCAGAGAGGACACCGAGGGGATCGGGACGCTCACCTTTGTGACGCCGGAGAATCAGTTTGCGGCGCTGGGACATGGAATCACGGACGCGGATACGGATCTTTTGATCCGGCTGCAGAACGGCGGACTGTATCCGGCGGGGATCGATCATGTGGTAAGGGGGAAGAACGGTACGCCGGGACAGCTGGCAGGGTATGTTCAGCTTGGTAAGGAGAACCGGCTCGGAGAGATTGAGAACAATACCTTGCTAGGCATTACCGGGCAGATCACCAACAGGGCATACCAATATCAGGAGGATAAAGCATGTGAGGCGGCGTGCAAGCAGGATGTCCGAAAGGGCAAGGCGGTGATACGCTGTCAGCTGGATGATCAGGTTAAGGAGTACGAGGTAGAGATTGAGAAGATCAATCTTTCCTCGAAGGATAATAAAGGCATGGAGATTCATGTGACAGATCCGGAGCTTTTAGAAAAGGCCGGCGGTATTGTACAGGGCATGAGCGGGGCGCCGATCCTTCAGAACGGAAAATGCATCGGCGCTGTCACACATGTCTTTGTGCGGGATGTTACCAGAGGCTATGCGACATTCCTCGAGAACATGCTTTGAGCGAGAGTGTGTTTTGAGCCATTGACAAAGTCCTCTGTCTGCTATAAGATTTGTTCATATGCTTATTTGAAATCGGCTATGAGAGCAGGTTTCAGGGGTTTTAGGATACCAACAGAAAGAAAGAGGAAGAATAATGGATTATTTATTATTAGTGATAGGGTTTGTCCTGTTGATCAAGGGGGCAGATTTTTTCGTCGATGGAAGCTCCAGCATTGCCAAGAGGCTGCGTGTGCCATCCATTATTATCGGACTGACAATCGTGGCGATGGGAACGAGTCTGCCGGAGTGTGCGGTCAGCATCAGTGCGGCGTTATCCGGTAATACCGGAGTGGCTGTCGGTAATGCAGTCGGCTCCAATATCTTTAACCTGATGGTCGTATGTGGTATGTGCGCACTGTTTTGTCCGCTGACAGTCAGCCGCTCTACCCTTACCGGAGAGTTTCCGTTTTCGGTATTTGTGGCTCTGTTGCTGATGGTGCTTGGCTGGATCAGCATGACACTGGGACGTATTGACGGTGTGATCCTGCTGGTGTTTTTTGCAGGCTTCCTTTTCTGGATGATACGTTCTGCACAGAAGGCGCGCAGTGAGAGTGCATCTGATGAGGATGAATATGAGATCCGTCCGATCTGGCAGTGTGTTTTCTATATTGTCGGTGGTGCGGCAGCCATCGCAGGGGGCGGTCAGCTTGTCGTGAATGCGGCATCTGCCATTGCGAGATTCTTCGGAATGAGCCAGAATCTGATCGGTCTTACGATCGTTGCTTTTGGTACCAGTCTGCCGGAGCTTGTGACCTCCATTGTGGCAGCCCGCAAGCATGAGGTTGACATGGCACTCGGCAATGTGATCGGCTCCAATATCTTTAATATATTATTTGTTCTTGGAATTTCGGCAGCCCTTCACCCGATGGTATTTCAGATGGAGAATATCATTGATATCATTGTGCTTGTTGTGATGAGTGCCATCGTGTTGTGCTTTGCGTGGACGAAGCAGAAGCTGGTGCGCTGGGAGGGGGCAGTGATGCTCGCGATGTATGCGGGATATGTCGTATATATCTGCCTGCGTTAAGATTTAAGAAATAACATCTGCCTGCACTAAGATACAAGAAAATACATAGAAAGCAGGATAAGTGTTATTTTCTGGTGCCGGAACCGGAGATAGCATTTGCGAAAGAACTTACGAAACGGAGAGAAATATGGCTTATTTTCCATTTTTTATAGAGCTGGAGGGAAAGCAGTGTCTTGTGGTTGGCGGCGGAGACGTGGCATTTCGCAAGATCCGGGAGCTGATCCCGTTTGGCGTATCGATCCGGATAGTTGCACCGGAAATCTGCGAGGCGATCCGGGAGCTGGCGGCAGAATATCCGAAGCTTACCATTGTATGCCGGGAGTATGAAGAGAAGGATCTGGAGGGGATGTTTTTTGTGATCGCGGCGACCGATGACGAGCAGTGTAACTGTCAGATATCTGAGCGGTGCAGGCAGCGCAGGATTCTGGTCAATGTTGTCGATGACAAGGACAAATGCAGCTTTTACTTTCCGTCACTGGTCAAGCAGGGTGACATTGTGGCAGGATTTTCCAGCGGCGGTAACAGTCCGGCACTGATCAAGGGACTGCGGAGGGAACTGCAGGAACAGATCCCGGAGTATTACGGACAGCTCAATGCGCATCTGGGGCAGCTCCGCCCTGCGGTGAAGGAGCATTTTGACACCGAAGAACAGCGTAAGCAGTTTTACCGGAAGGTGATACATAGGAGCAGAGAGCTTTCGAGGGCTTTGTCCGTTCCGGAGATGGAGGAAATACTTCACAAAGGTTTTACACAAAATTGACTTAAAAACGATAGTAGATTTTACGTTCTCATTTTAATATATAGTCATCGTCGAAAGACGGTGGCTTTATATTTTGCGCGCTGCCGGATATGAAGCTGCAGGTGACCTTTCGGACCGTCATGGTCTGGGAGGAAAGCTTCCATAGGATGTGTGTAGATAATAAAATTAGAAAAGAAGAGATGCAGCGCAGAAATGAGGATAATTATGAGAAAGAGAAAATTATTGGCAATCGCAATGAGTGTAATGTGTACAGCAGCATTAATGACAGGCTGTGGCAGCAGCAACGGAGCAAGCAGCTCTGATGCAGGTTCCGGATCTGATTCCGGCAGTGCAAGCCAGCCGATCAGTGTTGTTTCCCGTGAGGATGGTTCCGGTACCAGAGGTGCTTTCGTAGAGCTTACCGGTGTAGAAGAAAAGGATGCGGATGGCAATAAGACAGACAATACAACAGCAGATGCAATCATCTCTAACAGTACAGAGATCATGATGACTACCGTTTCCGGTGATGAGTATGCGATCGGATATTCTTCCACCGGTTCTTTAAATGACACAGTAAAGGCATTAAACGTAGACGGTGTTGAGCCGACAGCGCAGAACATCAAGGATGGCAAGTACAGCCTTTCCCGTCCGTTCAACATTGCAACAAAAGGAACACCGGGAAAGCTTGCGCAGGACTTTATCGATTACATCCTGAGCGAGGAAGGTCAGAAGGTTGTTGAGGACAACGGTTACATCGCTTCTGTAGATGATGCAAAGGCATTTAAGAGCAGCGGGGAGAGCGGAAAGCTTGTTGTTGCAGGTTCCTCATCCGTTACACCGGTTATGGAGAAGCTTGCTGAGGCATACAAGGCAGTAAACAAGAAGGCTGAGATCGAGATTCAGGAGAGCGATTCCACAACAGGTATGACTGCAGCAGCAGACGGTACCTGTGATATCGGTATGGCATCCAGAGAGCTTGAGGACAGTGAGAAGGATAAAGGTCTGACCTCTCAGGCAATTGCACTCGATGGTATTGCAGTAATCGTCAATACACAGAATACACGTACAGAGATCACAACCGACATGGTTAAGAAGATCTTCACCGGTGAGGTTACTGACTGGAGCGACGTGACCGAGTAATTGACGCAGGTGTGTCACAACCGAAATTTGATATACATAACTCGTATGCCGGGCAGCTGTGAGGCTGTCTGGCATATCAGTGACATGAAATATATGCATAGGATATGAGAAACAAATGCATTATTAAGATGTGCGAAAGGATATGGCATTATGAAACAATTACATGTGAGTAATATTAAAGAGATCGTTATGGAGATCGTATTTCTGATCTGTGCCTGCATCTCCATTCTGTCGGTTGCATTGATCTGTATCTTCCTGCTCAGTAACGGAATTCCGGGTATTGCAAAGATCGGTCTGAAGGAGTTTCTGTTAGGAACAGAATGGAAACCGGGCAGTAACCTGTTTGGTATTTTCTCTACGATCGTTGGCAGTATCTATGTGACGATAGGAGCAATCATTGTAGGTGTGCCGGTCGGACTTCTGATGGCGGTTTTCATGGCAAGATTTTGCCCGAAAAAGCTGTATAAGATCTTAAAGCCGGGCGTAGAGCTTCTGGCAGGAATTCCATCCGTTGTGTACGGCTTCTTCGGTCTGATGGTGTTGGTGCCGTTTGTGCGTAACACCTTCCGGCCTATCCTGATGCAGTATCAGATGACAACAACGGGACAGAGTATCCTGACAGCCTCGGTGCTGCTTGGTATGATGATCCTGCCAACCATTATCAATGTGTCAGAGTCGGCGATACGGGCGGTGCCGGATTCTTATTATCAGGGTGCTCTGGCACTGGGAGCAACTCATGAGAGAAGTGTATTTATGACAGTCGTGCCGGCAGCAAAGTCCGGCATTATGGCAGCGGTGATCCTTGGTGTGGGGCGTGCGATCGGTGAGACCATGGCTGTGATCATGGTAGCCGGTAACCAGCCACGAGTGCCGGGATCGATCTTCGACGGTGTTCGTACTATGACCGCCAATATCGTAATCGATATGGGATATGCGACCGATCTTCACAGGGAAGCATTGATTGCAACGGGTGTTGTACTCTTTATCTTCATCCTGATCATCAATCTGTTATTTTCCCTTTTGAAGAAAAGAAACGCAAACACATAAACGGGCGGGGCAGACACAGGATAACAATTTGTATGTAACGATACAAAGCGGACTGCTTTTGCCTTTATAATATAACAGAGTATTTTGCATAATGCGATAACTCCTGTATTGGAAGTATTTTCTTCCGGTACAGGAGTTATTTGTATTCCGGCAGGAAAAATGGTAAAATAACAATATTTTATACGATAAATGTGCAACAGGCACAGGAAATGGAGAAAAGCATGCATCAATTTACCGGATATGAATTGTTGTGGCTGTTTTTTATTTACTCCTTTGGCGGGTGGATATTGGAGACGGTTCTTGCAACATGGAAGCAGAGGAAATTCGCCAACAGAGGTCTTGTAAACGGTCCGTTTTGTGTTATATACGGTATCACAGCGGTGTGTATGGCGATTGGCCTGCAGGAGCTTGATGGATTCTGGCTGTTTATTTTTGCGGTCCTTTATGCGACGATCGCAGAATGGATTAGCGGTCATCTGATCGAGAAGGCATTTAAGGAACGATGGTGGGATTATTCGGAGCGGCATTGGAATCTGGACGGTTATATCTGTCTGACAGCATCTCTGATGTGGGGCGTGTTCGGCTTTATCACCGTGCGCTGGACCAATTATTTATTGCTAAAGCTGATCCTGTTTTTGCCGGGGATCCTGATGAAGGTCATTCTTCTGGTTCTTGCGGGAGTGCTGGTGATTGATATATTAGGTTCATTCCTGCTTCTGACTGGCAAAAGCAGTCATCCCGAGCGCTGGGAGGCAGCCGAACACAGTCTTGGACGGGTAGAATCAAAGCTTCGCGCTAAGATTGTCCGGTTCGTGGATCGTCGTATTCATAAGGCATATCCGAAGGCGAAGAAGACGCAGGTTTCGGATATCCCACAGCAGACCGGCACGAAATGCTTTGCGGCAGGATGCGGTTTTTATAAGATTGTCAGCCTGTTTATGATCGGAGCCTTTCTGGGAGATATCACAGAGACGATCTTCTGCCGCGTGCGTGCCGGAGTGTGGATGAGCCGCAGCAGTGTAGTGTGGGGACCGTTTAGCATTGTATGGGGGCTTGCAATCGCACTGGTATCCTGGATGCTCTATCAGTACCGCAACCGGAGTGACCGTTTTCTTTTCCTGACCGGCACCCTCTTAGGCGGTGCGTATGAATATCTCTGCAGTGTATTTACAGAGCTTGTATTCGGAAAGGTATTCTGGGATTACAGCAAGATCCCGTTCAATCTTGGGGGCAGGATCAATCTGCTGTACTGTTTTTTCTGGGGATTTGCGGCGGTTGTGTGGTTTAAGGCATTTCTGCCGAAGACGGAGAAGCTTATTGAGATGCTTCCGGTCAAGGCAGGTAAGGTGATCGTCTGGCTTCTCGTTGTATTTATGAGCTGCAACATCGCAGTATCGTGTATGGCACTGGTCCGTTATGATGAACGGAGCAAAGGTGTGGAGGCAGTTTCCGAATGGCAGAAATGGTCGGACACTCATTACGACGATGTCCGTTTGCAGAAAATATATCCGAATGCGATCGTTCCTAAGTGATAAACACTACGGAAGTAATAGAAGCAATAAACGCCGAGGAATGATTCACATACGGAAGGGGTTATCGCTGATCTGTTGATTGGTCAGGATTTTAATGAGAGAGGAGTTTGAAGTATGAAACGAGCAATATCTGTTCTTGTCTGTCTGAGTATGATCCTTGCGACAGGCTGCAGCAGACAGGAGACAATCCGCTTCGGTGCCGCCGGAGTCGGAGGTATGTATTATCCATTTGCAAATGCATACACGGAGCTGATGTCAGAGGAGGAGAAGGGTATTAACTGGAAGGTCAAAAGCACTGCCGGTTCCGCTGCAAATCTGCGCCTGCTTTCTGACAATTATATTGAACTTGGGATTGCGCAGGCGGATCTGATCGATGAGGCCTACTATGGAAAGGGAACGTTTCATTCCGGTAAGTACAGCGGCTATAAAGCAGTTGCAAGTCTGTATCCGGAGGCATGCCAGATTGTTGTCAGAAAAGATTCCGGCATTGATTCGCCGGATGATCTGGAGGGCAAGACGATCAGCATCGGTGCCGAGGAATCCGGTACGGAGCGCAATGCCAGGCAGATCCTGGAGGTCTGTGGGCTGCCGGATGCACTGGTAGATACCGAGAATCTGGATTACACACAGGCAGCAGACAAGCTCGAGGAAAAGAAGATTGATGCATTTTTCTGCACAGCAGGTGTCAGCACGACAGTGATTGAGGAACTTACTAAGGAATGCGACATTAAGGTGCTCTCCATACCTCAGAACTGCAGACAGAAGCTAAAGAAAGCATACCCCTTCTATAATGATTGTGTGATCCCAGCAGGGACCTACGCAGGTCAGACAGAGAACATTGAGACGCTCAGCGTGCAGTCCGTTCTGCTTGCAAGCAATACCCTGTCCGATGAGACCGTACAGACATTGACCAGGTTTTTGTTTGAACATGTCAAGGATATTCAGTATTCCACTTCGATTAATCTGCAGCTGACGCCGGAGAAGGCGGTTCAGGGAGTGACGATCCCGTTCCATCCCGGAGCCGAGGCGTATTATAAGTCCAAAGGTGTGGAAGTGCCGGAGAATAAGTAAACGGTAATAGGTAATATATGGATGGTGGGAATGCACGGAATCTTTCAGGGGCGTTTCCGTGCGGACAGATTTACAGGAAATGGATATCTGCGGTACAACAAGAATATGGCAGATATCTGGAAAGGTTTGATTTAGTTATGAAAATACAGTTGGACATGTATCAGACACTGGCGGCAGCCGTCCTTGTTCTGATGCTTGGTGCTTATTTGAAAAGTAAGATACATTTTTTGGAGCAGTTTTGTATTCCGGCTCCGGTTGTCGGTGGTTTATTATTTGCCATTTTCACCTGCATCTGTTATGTGACGGGTGTGGCAGAGTTTTCCTTTGACGATACACTGCGCGAGGTGTGTATGGTATTTTTCTTTACCTCGGTTGGCTTTCAGGCAAATCTCAAGGTTCTTAAAAGTGGCGGTAAATCACTGGTTGTATTTCTGGGACTTGTGATCCTGCTGATCGTGTCACAGAACCTGGTCGCAGTTGGAATGTCAAAGCTTCTCGGTTTAAGCCCGCTCATCGGTATGTGTACCGGTTCGATCCCGATGGTCGGCGGACATGGTACCGCAGGAGCTTTCGGACCTGTTCTCGAGGACTTTAATATTTCCGGAGCAACAACAATCTGTACTGCAGCAGCAACCTTTGGATTGATCTGCGGAAGTTTGATCGGCGGTCCTCTTGGAAAGCGTCTCATCGAGAAGAAAAAGCTGCTTGAAACTGCCATCCCGGAGGATGACAGTCTGTTAGTCGAGGAAGAGGAAAAGCATGAGCGTCATACCAATATGTACGCGGCGGCGGTATTCCAGCTGATCCTTGCAATCGGTCTGGGAACAATCTTTTCTTATTTTCTGACCAAGACCGGCATGACCTTCCCAATCTACATCGGAGCCATGATCGCAGCAGCGCTGTTTCGAAATATCGGTGAGTACAGCGGCAAATTTACGATTCACATGGGCGAGATCAACGATCTGGGTGGTATCTCCCTGTCGCTGTTCCTCGGAATTGCGATGATCACTTTGAAGCTGTGGCAGCTTGCCGACCTTGCACTTCCGCTGTTTATCCTGTTAGCGGTACAGGCGCTTCTGATTGCAGTATTTACTTACTTCCTCGAATTTAATATTATGGGAAGAGATTACGACGCAGCAGTACTCGTTGCCGGAACCTGCGGTTTTGGAATGGGAGCAACTCCGAACGCCATGGCAAACATGCAGGCTATCTGTGAGAAGTACACGACATCCGTCAAGGCATACCTGCTGATTCCGCTGGTCGGCAGCCTTTTCGCGGATTTCATCAACAGTCTGGTTATAACATTTTTTATCAATTTCATTTAATGGAGGGATGCAGAAATGTTTGGAAAAAAGAAAAAGAATTACGATCTGACTTATGAAAATCTGGCTATTCCGGAGATCCACACCCATGAGGCACCGGAGCAGGAACAGACCGCACAGGCGGAAGAGAAGCACGAAAAAGAAACATACAAGCCCGGGGTGGTCTACGACAGCGTAGCAATTCCCGAGGTACATATCAAAAGGAAATAAGGGTAGAGTAAACTGCCACATATCAGCGAGAGAAGTTGATATGTGGCAGTTTTGGGTTTGTGAGGGTGAAAAAATCGGAAAGAAACGGGGAAAAGGGGTGTGGTAGAATGAATATGTCAGGCGGATTAATATCGTTTGATATGTTCCGTGTTATAATAGGAAATGGAGTAGATGCAATAAAGGAAAGTCACTTGAATTTAAAATATATTCGAGTGACTTTCAGTGTTATAATATCCAATTGGATAAAGATGATTTATAATGTTAGTGATGCATGACTGAAATAATTTGAGTGATTCCCTCATAGCGTAAATTGATATAAAGAGGAGGAAAGTCATCTATGAATTTTATAGAATATTATGAACATAATCGACAGGAAAAGCTTCGGGGAAACTATATTATTGAAGCACCGGAAGGTTTTGGCAAAACAACGATATTAAAGGGGATGTATAACAGATATAAAGAACAATTAACGATGGGAACAGGCAACATAATTCCGATATACATACGTTTGGCAGACATTAATGTGAAATCCAGAGAAGACCTTATTGATGGAATTATATTGGAATTTGTACGGGAACAGTTTTATTCAAGTGATGAATATGGAATTATCAAGACCTCTATTCAGACAATGATAAGAGATAATAGTCAGTACAAATTTTTATTTCTGTTAGACGGATTAAATGAAGTGATTAACAGAGA
>NZ_DBLXSO010000010.1:0-77311 GCF_057878315.1 Jutongia sp.
TTTCGCCTTTTTCACTGATTCTGCTGAAAAAACCTCGTATCCGGATTTTTTCAGTGAAAATGTAATTCCACGATTTAAATTTTCATCATCTTCAACCACGAGTATACCAGGCATAGCATATGCACCTCTCTTTATTAACTATATATATTTAATATCAGAGTAGATATTGTTTTTATTACTCATCTCCCAACGTCCTGCACTCTATTTGTGGTATGGTTCCCCATGTATGATCCGATACCCGCGGTAAATCTGTTCAAGCAGAATCACACGCATTAACTGATGTGGGAAGGTCATCGGCGAGAAACTGAGCAGCTCATCCGCCTGCTTTAGTATCTCTGGATCAAGTCCGATCGATCCGCCGATGATAAAGATAATATGGCTTTTACCTTCGATGCCGAGCCTGTCCAGCTTGCGTGCAAACGCCTCGGAGGACATTTGTTTCCCTTCGATTGCCAGGGCAATCACATATGCGTCATCCTTCAGGTATCTGGCAAGGCGTTCGCCTTCCTTCCGGCGGATCAGCTCCTCTTCCCTTTCACTTGCCCGATCCGGCGTTTTCTCGTCGGCAACCTCTATGATCTCCGGTTTACAGTAGCGGCTCAGCCGCTTGCTGTATTCCTGAATCGCCCCTGTGAAATATTTTTCTTTTACTTTTCCTACGGTTAATATCGTAATTTTCAACGTTTTCCTCGCTTTTTTTGTAAATCGGCAATATATTTTCTCTAATGAATGACTTCTTCATAGGTCTGCATGACATTATTACACATCAAGTGCCAGACTGATGCAAAGTGCATAATTGACACGGTGCAAAATTGCATCATCTAAATGGCATACTTTCTCCTTGAGGCGCGATTTATCGATCGTACGGATCTGTTCCAGCAGAATGACGGAGTCCTTCATCAAATGATATTTACCGGCATCCAGAGCAATGTGCGTCGGCAGCTTTGCCTTGTTCATTCTTGATGTAATCGCCGCACAGATCACTGTGGGACTATGGCAATTGCCCATGTCGTTCTGTATGATGAGAACCGGACGGACGCCTCCCTGCTCTGAACCGACAACCGGCCGCAGATCTGCAAAATATATATCGCCTCTTTTAATATTCAAACCATTTCACGCTCCATTCTGATAAATTCTCACCTCATATGCGTTTCTCAGACGTTTGTTTCCTATGTACCTGACAGGAATCCTCTTGAAAGAATCCGTATATGAAATGTTATTTCCATTATTACCAGAAAATGGAATCGTTATACGTTTGTTTCTATCTGTCCCATAAATAGTACAGATTAAATGTCAAATTCGGGATAATAATCCTTTGTCTCTATCTTTTGACCGTGGCGGTAATACACACGCGGAACACGTTTTCCGACATCACAGACAAACTCATAATTAAAGGAATACGCCATATTGGCAACCTCCTCAATAGAGATATAACCATCGCCGTCTCTTCCAACGAGAGTCACATCATCCCCCTGTGTGACATCCGGAATATCCGTGACGTCCACCATAAACTGATCCATGCATACTCTTCCGAGGATCGGTGCATACTGTCCGTGAATCAGGACATGCCCTTTTCCGGACAATGCTCTCGGATAACCATCGGCGTATCCGACAGGAACGGTGGCTACTCTTGTCTCTCTTGTTGTCGTAAATGTGCCGCCATAACTGATCTGAACACCCGGCTCCAGTGTTTTCACATAGGATACATACGCCTTTAACTCCATTGCCGGACGCAGAAGGATCTTGGACTTATCCACCTCTTCGGACGGATACATACCGTAAACAGCAATACCGTCTCTTACCATATCAAGATTTACCTGCGGCATTTCAATGATACCGGCACTGTTGGAAACATGCTTGACTGGGAATGTCACGCCGGCCTCCTCCAGTCGCTTTACAAAGTCCTGATAACGCTCAAACTGCTTTAACGCCCAAGTCTTATCAGTCTCATCCATTCTCGCAAAATGCGTAAAGCAGCCGTCAATTGATATATTCGGAAGCTTTGCGATCCGGCAGATCGTCTCAAGACTTTCGTCATCCTGCTTAAATCCGATACGGCTCATACCGGTATCTAACTTGATGTGAATGCGTGCCGTTCTGCCAAGTGCCTCTGCAGTCTGTGAAATCTCCTGCGCCATCTCCCAGGTAAATACTGCTGTCGCAATATCATGCTTGATCATCGCCGGATACAATGCCTTTGGGGTGTATCCCAAAATCAGGACAGGCTTATCAATGCCAGCCTGACGAAGCTCGATTCCCTCCTCCAGGATCGCAACACCGTAGGCGTCGGCAACATCGTCCAGTGTCCTGGCGACCTCTACCGCTCCATGACCGTAGGCATCCGCCTTGATGATCGCCATCAGCTTTGTTCCCGGTTTAGTGAGTTTTTTGGCATTTACGACATTTTCATAAATCGCATCCAGATCAATATTTGCATATACTCTATAATAATCTCTCATTGTTATCTCCATTTCTTTCGAGTCACAGTGTATGTCTATGTCTATACAACGTCACTGCTCTTCTTGTTATTTCGGCAGGATCTGCGGCAGCATATCAAGCAGATCGCTGGCGATCATGCTGTACCGTCCGCCTCTGTCCCTGACGTACTCATCGGCAGCAATGCCGTGCAGACAAACAGCCAGAACTGCCGCTCTCTTCGGTCGCATTCCCTGTGCCAGAAGTCCGGCGATCATGCCAGTCAGCACATCCCCGGTGCCTCCCGTGGAAAGTGCATTGTTGCCGGTAGTATTAATATACACCTCTCCTCCGTCGGTGACAACTGTTCTGGCATCTTTTAATACCAGCGTCTGTCCATTCGCACATTCGAGAGCCAAAAGTGCCTGATCAACGATCCTTGCGCGGATCAGAGGAAGTTCAAAGCGTGTAAGTCTTGTCATTTCCTGCAGATGCGGCGTCATAACAACATTGGCAGACAGTGCAAGCTTTCTTGTACCGTCCTCACGCTCTACAAAATATTCATCCTTGCCGGAAAGAACATTCAGTCCGTCCGCATCAATGACGATCGCTTTATTTTTCTCCTTTAATACTTCGGTTAAAAGGATTCCTGCCGGTTCCTTTGTCCCAATTCCGGGACCGATCACGATGCAGGAAGCCCATTTGATTTCCTCCTGCAAACGTCCCGACAATTCGAGCCGGTTCTCCGGCTGTGAATAGTCAAGTGTGCTGTCATACGTTGCCACCAGTGCTTCCGGCAGTCTGGTACGGATCACTGTGCTGTTTTCTGCAGCTGTAAACACCTTTACCAGCCCGCTTCCCATACGTCCGGCTGCCGCAGCGCAAAGATAGCACGCGCCGCTGATCTCCGCCGATCCGGCGATCACAAGAACCTTTCCGTAGCTTCCTTTATTGGAACGAAGAATCCGTGGCGGCATCAGTTCCATGGCATCCTGACGGGTCAGGGTATACGCTCTTGGCCTGATCTCCTCCACTGCCTTTTTCGGAAATCCAATATCTGACACGATCACCGTGCCTGCATAATTACAACCCGGAAATAATACAATTCCACGCTTATTGGTGCCGAAGGTTATCGTAAAATCGGCCGCTGCAGCTACCGCCAGGATCTCTCCGGTAGTCGCATTAACTCCGGATGGAATATCCACGGCAAAGCGCAATGCATCCTGTTCGTTGATCCAGTTGACGGCATCTGCAAATTCTCCGGCGATTTCTCTGGAAAGACCAATTCCGAAAATCGCATCCAGTATAACATCATATTCACCCGAGGGAAGTCCTGTGCATATGTGTAGTCCCAATTTTCGGACAATGGCAAGCTGCTTTTTCATTTCTTCACTGGCATGCTCCTCATTGCCGATCAGACAGATTGTCACCAAAAATCCGTCCTCCCACAGCAGCCGTGCCGCCGCAACACCATCACCGCCATTGTTACCCATACCACATACGGCTGCCACATGACTGCCCGGTTCTGCATTTGCCTTAACGCATGCCGCTACGGCAAGTGCTGCCTTTTCCATCAAAACCATCGATGGGATCCCGATCTCTTCAATAGACATACGGTCAATTTCTTTTGCCTCTCTGGCATCTGTAATATACTGCATACGCAATCGCTCCTTTCCATTATTAATTCTATTTTGTTTCATGATTTAATTTAATCGTCTGTATGCTCCGCACTGTGTTCCGCTACCGCATACGCCATGGCAAGGGAATCGGTGTCTGTCAGGGAAATATGGATCGCACCGATATAATGCTCTCTGGCGTAAGCAAGGGTGTCCTCTGTTAATTCTACATACGGGGCACCGTTTTTTCTGCGCAGGATCTCGATCTGTTCCATCCGGACCTTTCCGCTGATCCCGGTTCCAAATGCCTTTGCGACGGCTTCCTTTCCGGCAAAATTGGATGCTGCACAGGCTGCCATCCTGTGTCCGCGCTGTTGGATCAGCTCCCGTTCCCTCTTTGAATAATAACGATGAAGAAAATGCTCATTTTTCTCAATCGCCTTTTTCACCCGTGCAATCTCGACCAGATCTGTCCCAACTCCGTAAATAGCTGTATTATTCTCCAATTTCGTTTTCCTCCAGATTGCCCTTCCATACCTGATGCTCTCTGTCAAAGATCTCAACGACCTCTGCTCCGAGAAGATTATGCATATATTTGTACATTTGTGTATTTCGCATTTCCATATCCTGCTTCTTGAGGATTTCGTCCTTTAAGCGTTCTCTGGTTGCCTTCACCCACTCGTTGATTGCCTCGATCTCATGAGTATTATCCATTAGTTCCTGATAACAGACACGCATGCATTCCACTAAAAGCTCTCTGTTCGCCTGTTCGATCTCTGTGGGAAGCTCACACACAAGCTGCTCAGCCTTTTCCCTTTTATCCTTCAGGTCTGCCAAAAGCTTTTGATTCCGGTCCTGCTTCATGGAACGGATCGGACTGTCCACCTCATGTCCATCCGTCATATTATCAACGATGTTCTTCATCAATACCTTTTTGGCTTTTTCGTATTCCTTCAGATCATTATTCGTCTGTCCCTGCTTCTGGATCAATTTATTTAAACGCTTTTCTAGTGCCTTTATCCTGCTTGTTTTGCGAAAGTCCGGAAAAAGCTCATGCCACCTTGCATCTAGTGGAAGCAACGGGATCTGCCTGTTTTGAAGTGATTCTAAAAAATAGACGGTCCTTTGTTCCTCTTCCTGTCTTTTCCTCTTTCTTCCCATGAAAGTTTCCTCCCTTCCGAGCATACGCTTGGTTTTGTTTAAAGCTAATTATACCACAATTGGCATTTTTTGAACAACATTTGATTATTTGAAGATAGTTTTGTATACTATTGGTTAACTATACGAAACAGGCTCTAAGCCAACATCTGAGCAATGCCGCCGTATAATAGAGTTTTGGGCGGGGAAAGGGAATATTATGACACTTGAAACAGCAAAAGAATTATTAGCAAAGTACCATCAGGAGCATGTGCTGCAGTATTATGATACACTTTCTGATACAGAGAAAGCCGCACTTTTGGAGCAGATTGAGGAAACAGATTTTTCGGTGACGGAGCAGATCACCGCCGGTAAGGGTGAGCAGGCACGCGGTGTGATTACGCCGATCCAGGCAATGACACTCTCTGAGATTTCGGAGAATGCAGAAAACTTTACCGAAACCGGACTGGAAGCAATCCGTGCCGGCAAGATTGCCGCTGTTCTTCTGGCAGGCGGCATGGGTACACGTCTTGGCTCCGACAATCCAAAGGGAATGTATGATATCGGTATTACAAAACCGGTTTATATTTTCGAGCGCATCATCCGTAATCTTTTCGATGTGGTTGACCAGGCAGGCACATGGATCCATCTGTTTGTCATGACCAGTGACAAGAATCATGAGGCAACAACCTCTTTCTTTGAACAGCAGAAATATTTCGGCTACAATCCGGAGTACATCCACTTTTTCCGTCAGGAAATGGCTCCGGCAGCAACCTATGAGGGTAGGGTCTATATGGAATCCAAAAGCCGTATTGCCACATCACCAAACGGCAACGGCGGCTGGTTTGCTTCTCTAAAGCGCGCAGGTCTGCTCTCTCTGATACATGACGCCGGAATCGAATGGCTGAATGTATTTGCGGTAGATAATGTGCTGCAGCGCATTGCCGATCCTTGCTTTATCGGTGCAACACTCTCCCGGAAATGTAAGGTAGGGGCCAAGGTTGTCCGCAAGGCTGACCCTGACGAGAAGGTTGGAGTAATGTGCCTCGAGGATGGCAGACCTTCTATCGTTGAGTATTATGAACAGACAGAGCAGCTTCGCAACACCAGGAATGCAGATGGCGAGCCTGCTTACAATTTTGGTGTGATCTTAAATTATCTGTTCCATGAAAAGTCTCTGGAGGAGATCTGTGATACCGCACTTCCGCTTCACGTTGTTGAGAAGAAAATTCCATATATGAATGAGGCTGGTGAGTTCATTAAACCGGAGGAACCAAACGGCTGTAAGTTCGAGTCACTGATCCTCGATATGATCCATCTTCTGGACACCTGTCTTCCTTATGAGGTTGTCCGCGAGAAGGAGTTTGCTCCTGTCAAGAATAAAACCGGTATTGATTCCGTAGAGAGTGCCCGCGCACTGCTTCAGCAGAACGGATATACTTTATAGTTTTTTTCTTTCTGATATTTGGTGTTATGCTCAAAAGATTTTTGAAATACTGTACGAAAAACCGGACAGCAGTCGTAATGATTGCTGTCCGGTTTTTCGTACAGTAAAGTGCTTATAGTGGAGTATAAATCCAGCGAGAATTACGAAGCAATTTTAGAGTGCAAAACGTCCCAAAGCTTTTATTGCTTCCGGTAGTCTTCTAAGACTCTGTGTCGATCAGAAAATCCGCCAGGATCTGATTGCTGACATCAATGCCATGCTCCGTCAAACAAAGATAACCATCCCTCGTCTGTTCCAGCAAGTGCTCCTGTTCATAACGCTGTATCACCGGTCCGTAAACAGACATGATATCCACCCCAAACCTACTTGAAAATTCCTGCTTTGAGATGCCCTGTATCATTCGAAGACCCAGAAACATAAACTCTTCCATCTGTGCCGTCCTCTCCACCTTCTCGACATCCTGCATACATTCAAGAATCCCGTCTTTGTTGACAGCGTCTATAGAAACACTCTCCTCCAGCTTTTTAATATATGCTTCGTACTGCTTTGCCTGCAGCGGTACCTGAAAACGATAGCCTCCCAGATAGGAGGACGCATTAACTCCGACGCCAAGGTACTCACCACCGGTCCAGTAGACACAGTTGTGTACACATTCCATATCTTTATGTGCATAATTGGAAACCTCATACCGGTGATATCCGTTTTCATCCAGAAACCGTTTCGTCCACTGGTACATTGCGCGATCCGTCTCTTCATTCGGACAGTTCAATGTCCCATTTTCCTCCCAGTCTCCAAAAACGGTCCCCGGTTCTACGATCAAACTGTAAGAGGATATATGCTCCGGCTGAAGCTTTACAATTCTTCTTAGGGTTTTCTGATAGCTTTCCATCGTCTGACCCGGAATTGCCGCCATCACATCAACATTAATATTGTCTATTCCACTCTCCCGTACCTGATGATACGTTTCCAGAAACTGCTCATAGGTATGGATCCTGCCGAGCATGCTTAACTCTTCATTAACGGCTGACTGCAGACCGAGACTGACCCGGTTGATGCCCATCTGCTGCCATGCGGTCAGATGTTCCTTCGTCACGGTTCCCGGATTGGCTTCTGTGGTATATTCGATCAGATCACTGCATTCAAAGGACTCTCTAATCGTCTGTCCGATGCGCACAAGGCATTCCGGGGCAAGGCAGCTTGGAGTCCCACCTCCCAGAAACACCGTGTACAGCTTATAATCCTTTCTGAGACGTTCTCCCCAGCTCTTTATTTCCCGGCACAAAAGTGCTGTATACGCCCGCTTCTCATCCTCCCCGGCTGCTGCCGAATAGAAATCACAGTAACGGCACTTCTGTACGCAAAACGGGACATGAATATATAGCGACAGATTTCTTTTATTCTTCATCCAGCTTTAAGACAGACATAAATGCCTGCTGCGGAATCTCGACATTACCAAACTGACGCATCCGCTTCTTTCCTTCCTTCTGCTTCTCCAGAAGCTTTCTTTTACGGGAAATATCACCACCATAGCATTTTGCAAGCACGTCCTTGCGCATCGCCTTAACGGTCTCACGGGCAATTATCTTGCTGCCGATCGCTGCCTGGATCGGAATCTCGAACAACTGTCTCGGAATCTCCTTTTTGAGCTTCTCACACATCTTTCTTCCACGCTCATATGCCGTATCTGCATGAAGAATAAAGGACAGAGCATCGATCTCCTCACGGTTGATCAGAATGTCAAGCTTCACAAGTTGTGACGGTACATATCCCTTCATCTCATAATCGAGCGATGCATAACCGCGGGAACGGGATTTTAATGCATCAAAGAAATCATAAATAATCTCATTCAATGGCAGATCGTACTTTAAGACAGCACGCGTCTCCTCGAGATACTCCATACCATTATAGACGCCTCGGCGCTCCTGACATAGATTCATGATCGCACCGACAAACTCCGTCGTAACCATGATCTCTGCAGAGACCACAGGCTCCTCCATATGCTCGATCTCAGACGGATCCGGCAGATTAGATGGATTCGTAACATCGATCACCTCACCGTTGGTCTTATAAACCTTATAGATAACACCCGGAGCCGTTGTAACCAGATCCAGATTGTACTCTCGCTCTAATCTCTCCTGAATGATCTCCAGATGCAAAAGACCAAGGAAACCACAACGGAATCCGAAGCCGAGTGCAACAGAGGTCTCCGCCTCAAACTGGAGAGACGCATCATTTAACTGCAGCTTCTCGAGCGCATCACGAAGATCTCCGTACTTAGCACCATCTGCAGGATAAAGACCGCAGTATACCATCGGCTGCACCTTTTTGTAACCCGGAAGTGCCTCCGCACAAGGGCGTTCCGTCAATGTGACCGTATCTCCGACACGGGTATCTCCGACATTTTTAAGACTTGCGGTAATATAGCCAACCATACCGGCAGACAATTCCTCACACGGAATAAACTGACCGGCACCAAAAATACCAACCTCGACAACCTCTGCCTTGGCTCCGGTCGCCATCATTGTGATCTGCTGTCCCTTCTTTACCGAGCCATCGAAGATACGGCAGAAAATGATCACGCCCTTATACGCATCATAGAGAGAATCAAAGATCAGAGCCTGCAATGGCTTGTCTATATCTCCGGATGGTGCCGGTATCTTTGTGATGATCTGTTCCAGTACCTCCTCAATATTGGTTCCCATCTTGGCAGAAATAAGCGGTGCATCGGAGGCATCCAGACCAATAATGTCCTCGATCTCCTCCTTTACACGTTCCGGCTCTGCGCTTGGCAGATCAATCTTGTTGATAACCGGCATGATTTCCAGATCATGATCCAATGCCAGATAACAGTTTGCCAGTGTCTGCGCCTCGATGCCCTGCGCTGCATCCACGATCAGGATTGCTCCCTCGCACGCCGCAAGACTTCTGGAAACCTCATAATTAAAATCGACATGTCCCGGTGTGTCGATCAGGTTAAATACATATTCTTCTCCGTTTTTCGCCTTATATACAATACGCACGGTCTGCGCCTTGATCGTAATGCCACGCTCTCTCTCCAGATCCATGTTATCCAGAACCTGCGCCTGCATCTCACGGCTTGTCAGAAGACCGGTCTTCTCAATGATACGATCTGCCAGCGTTGATTTTCCGTGATCAATATGTGCTACAATACAAAAATTCCGGATATGGGATTCATCAATTCGTTCCATTTTGTTACCTCATTCTGTTCTTTATTAAATCATATGTCTGCGCACAATTTCTGCGCATAACGGAGTTTCGAAGAAACTCCTAATATGAGTCCTTTGGACTCATTATATCATATGTCTTCAATGATTGCCTTCGCGCACATTGTATCATAAATCTATTTTTCCGACAACACCTGATTCAGCACCTTCGCCAGAGGTCCCATGGCATTTTTCGCCTCCGCAAGCGTGTTATTTTCGTTTCCAAGCTCGATCAGCAACGATCTTTTCCTCATATGGAGATTGTACCGATAGCTTTTTAAGTACACCGGCTTGGCAAGGTTTGGATACAGCTCCATGCATTTCATTTTCATCTGAAGGCTAAATGACAGATTCGCCTGCAGATTATCGTTTTTCAAATAACGGATGTCCCCCTTACGGTTTCTGGAAAGTCCGTTAAAGAACATTACCTGCGCTGTTTTC
Organism: Jutongia sp.; assembly: GCF_057878315.1. Taxonomy (NCBI): domain Bacteria; kingdom Bacillati; phylum Bacillota; class Clostridia; order Lachnospirales; family Lachnospiraceae; genus Jutongia; species Jutongia sp. The sequence goes on from NZ_DBLXSO010000010.1 coordinate 10,281, forward strand.
TTTCCATTGATCGTTGTCAGGCGATGCACCTTGTTACCGACACCGTCTCTGTGCAGATCGATCACAACCTGAATGGACGGATTTTCTTTCAAGGCTTTCTTTAGTCCCGTTGCAGCTTTATTATAAGCTTTGTTGCGGTCAATCTTTCCGTTGATCCGGTCATATTCCGTTTCGTCATGGATCACCTGATAACCATATTTCTTTTCCAGAATGTCCGCGAGGTATGTCCCGACTCCGACAACCGATTCCGACTTATCCCCCGGCTTGCTGTCAATAAAATGCTCGGAAGCACCGTGCGTGTGAAATATGTAGATCTGCGGTTCACTTGTCTTTTTCATGGACAGGTTTGTGTTTAACAATGCTTCGACATCAAAGATTTTTTTGTTGATGGAGGTTGAAGAATCTACAATATAAAAATTACGAAGAAGATAGTTGAGACTTCCTGTTCGCTGCAGATTCTGGATTTTTTTCTGATTATCCATACCGGAGGAAAGAACCATTTCTTCTTTGTTGATCTTCTGACTGTTTTTATTATTTTTCTCACGATACGTCTGATTTTCCTGCATTGCCGCATCGGCAACGGCTGCATCCGCATCCAACTCCAGAGAAGTTTCTACCGCATCCTCTTCCTCCTGTTCGGCTTCCTTCTTTGCCAGAACGATCTCATCACAGGCTTCCAGTGCCCGGCTTCCCCGCGCCCAGTGGGCTGCCGCACCGCTCCAGGTTCCTTTTGCTAAACTTCTGCCGGGATAAAGCATTGCAAATTCACTCATGCTTTTATCCTCCCGGACGGCAAGCTTTTCCTCATTGCCTGCCAGATAGGCAAGAACCGGCACGGCATTAAGAAGCCACCTGCCTTTTTTGTTCTGCTCTCCCTGTTTAAAATAAGATATGGTATCGCTTCCTGCCGCCCCGGTTTCTACCAGCCATGCCGCACTCTGTTCGTTCAGACTTCGCAGCATAGAATTCTGTTTCCAGAGCAATGCGAGCATACAACCTGTCCCAAGAAGAAAGAACACTATAAAACGTGCTTTTACTTTTTGTGTCATATTGATTCCCATACTCGCCCCATACCTTTCCTATTGCTGCCGTTTTACATTTGCACTATTACAGTTTATGCATCAATAAAGGCGTTGATTCCTCTTGCAACAAGTTTCCCAATTTCCCGGATCTGTTCATCAATATCCTTAGGTGTTACAAACAGCTGTCCGATCATCTCACCGGCGAAGCTTTTCTGGAACAGATCGATCTGTTCCAGGGTGTAGCCCTCCTTGAGCAGAGTGTTCTCCATACATTCAGATACGATTGTAGATGCATCGACAACCGTTGGTACCCCAATTGCAATAACCGGTATCCCTAACTCCTTTTCGTTGATCGCATTGCGGTTGTTACCGATTCCTGCTCCCGGGCAGATACCTGCGTCGGTAATCTGGATCGTTGTGCAGAGACGGTGCACGCTTGCTGCTGCCAGTGAATCCACAACGAGAAGGCAGCAGGGCTTTACTTCGTGGATAATTCCTCCAAGAATTTCTCTGCTTTCCATTCCGGTCTGCCCCATTACTCCCGGTGCGACAGCACATAATGTCCTGCTGCCTGTCATCAGATCATGAAAATACTCTTTAATATGTCTGTTTACCTGCACATCATCCAAAACAAACGGTCCCAGTGCATCCGGCGTTGCAAAGCGGTTTCCAAGACCTGCTGCCAGATAGACATTTCCCTCCTTCGGGGCAAGCTTTTGTATCGTCTGCGCAATGATCATTTCAATGGTCTGCGCTGTCTTTTCCCGTTCATCGTCATCATCATATTTTCCCTTCTCTGTCAGTTCAAGCGTAATGTAATTACCGATGGGTTTACGCATCTGCTCCTGCCCCTTCTCTTTTTTGATCGATAAAATCGTAAGACGTATCCTGCCATCAAGATAATTCTCCTCCTCCAGTACCACTCCGGACACCTCTACATCATCCCCCGGAAAGCTTTCTCTGACCTCCAGTGCAAGATCGGTTCTTCTCTCCATTGCCCCTGTTCTCCCTTCTTTTTTCAAAATTGGTCCTTTTATCCTATTTTTTGTAAAAAAATGAAAAATATGTATTGACAACACAAAGAGAATCCCCTATTATATATGAGTATGTTTACATCATAGTGACCGTGTCCACAGATTGATGGAACAGTAGATTTCACGATTGGGAGGTGTAAAGAGAATGGCTAACATTAAATCAGCAAAGAAGAGAATTTTAGTTGATCGCAGAAATGCAGAGAGAAATAAAGCAATCAAGTCAAGCGTTAAGACTGCTATTAAGAAAGTTGACGCTGCTGTAGCTGCTAAGGATAAGACCGCAGCTGATACTGCTCTGGTTGCAGCAATTTCAGAAATCGATAAGGCAGCCAGCAAGGGTGTATTCCACAAGAAGACTGCTTCCAGAAAGATTTCCCGTCTGACACTTGCTGTCAATAAGATTGCATAATGAAATCAATTTTTATACAAAAAAGAACTGCTTAGGTGTGGGCAGTTCTTTTTTGTATGTTTCTTACTTTGTAGAAAATCTATGATTATTCATTCTCAATAACTTTAGATTCCTACAAAATTAAGAATGCTTTGTTGGAAACCTGACTCCTTCTATTTCTTATTCTATTTCATCAGTATATTCCTTTTTAATATATACTGCTTTGTCTTCATTCCACAGCTCTTACTGAAAGTAAAACGCAGTCTCTTGCTGCAGCCCTTCCAGGCACCTTTCTCAATCTTAGTAAGCTTCTCCGATTCAAAGGAGATTCGGCTCAGCTTCCTGCTGTTATAAAATGCCTTCCTGCCAATCTGCTTGACATTCCTGCCAACAATCACGCGAGTCAGCTTTTTCTTCTGTGCCAATGCCTTCTTCTCGATCTTTGTAACCGGATATGAATATCCTCTCATCGAAATCTGAGCCGGTATCCGTACTGTTCCTCGATCCTTATTGATACCGATTACACTGACACTGCGTGTTTTCGGTCCGCTTTTCGTCACCTTATAACGGATTCCCTTTTTCGTCACAACGGTGCCTTTTTTCACAAAGGCATCGACAGCACTATCCGCCAGCTTGGAAGCAATGTCCTTGCTGTCTGCTCCTGTCCAGGTGGAGATTACACTCATGCCATCTTTATCAAGACCGGACGGATCCGGAGATGCAGACGGTTTCGTTGATGCAGGCGGCTGTGTGCTTCTAACCGGTAACGGCGTATTGGTTTTCACTGGGACCGGAGTATTCGTTCTAACCGGGACCGGTATTCTGGTAACGACAGGCGACGGTGTATTTGTCTCGCCCGGTGCCGGAGTATCTGTTCCGCCAGTGCCCGGTTTTGTTGTCTCACCCGGTGCCGGAGTATCTGTTCCGCCAGTGCCCGGTTTTGTTGTCTCGCCCGGTGCCGGAATATCTGTTCCGCCGGTGCCCGGTTTTGTTGTCTCGCCCGGTGCCGGAGTATCTGTTCCGCCGGTGCCCGGTTTTGTTGTCTCGCCCGGTGCCGGAATATCTGTTCCGCCGGTGCCCGGTTTTGTTGTCTCGCCCGGTGCCGGAATATCTGTTCCGCCGGTGCCCGGTTTTGTTGTCTCGCCCGGTGCCGGAGCCTCCGTCTCAGAAGGAGGATTCGTTGCCTTTTCGGTTGGAACCGGGGTCGGTATCTCCTGACAGATTTCAAAGCTGCGGCTTCCTTTTACCATCATTACATGTCCCGGAAGAATTTTCTCGCCCTGCTCATCAAGATATCCAATGATATATTCGATATCCTCGATCTTCTCCGGCATAATATATTTCTGTCCGTATGCCACCTGTTGTACTTCTATGTTCTGCTTTTCGCCATCCTTCACAATATAAAAATTGAATTCATACTTATCTCTCTGCAGATATATTTCCACGCAGGTAGTACCATCCGGAGCAATCGTTGTCTGTTCCAGAGCTGTCTTATCAGCAAGACAATATCCGCTTCCAAACATCTTGTGAATGCTTTCTGCCACATCCTTTGTCTGATACATCTGCAACAGATCCTCCTCAATGCTAAGATCCGTCGTTCCACGCAGATCGACTGTCTCGCCCTTTACATAACCCACGCCATTCAGATTCTCATAATATGGAATGATCTGGTATCTTGTATCTTCTCTAGGAAGCCAGCATGCATATAAAACGAGATCATGATTTGGTAATGCATAAGTCTCTCCCGGTCTGCCGGCAGCCAGACGGCTTCCCTTCTCGATCGTCCACCCATCAAAGATATAGCCTGTCTTTTGTAACTGCGCTTCCGGCAGTACAACAGACTGTTCAAACAGACCAAAGATTGGATCGAGTGCCTTGATATCTGTCAGCACACTTCCTCCATCCGGATCAAAGCTTACATTGTATTCACATCGCTGGAAATAAACATTTAAGATCAAACTTCCATCCGCCTTGACAATCCCTGTCAGCTTGGAAGATCCCTCATCCAGATAAAAGCCCGGGAACATATCCTTATCGGCTCCAACCTGTACCTTTTCCCCTGTAAGTGCTTTCATTGTATATGTACTGACACGTTCATATGTCTTATCAAGCCTCTGCTTATAATACTCGATATGATAATCAACCGGTGCCGGGGTCCAGACCGCATACAACGTGGTATCCTTCTCAATATAAAACTGCTTTGCGCCTGCAGAGGTTTCCTTATCCAATGACCATCCCGCAAACTCATAGCCAAGCCTCTTAGGCTGCACATCAACGGTTGCCTCTCTGCCGCTCCAAACAGCATAAAGACGGACGGTTTCTTCCTGACTGGTAAGACCGTTGACACTGCCTCCATCGTAATAGACTGCACTTCCTGTCGCAGTTTCGGCCCATCCTACAAAATCCGAGTATACCGTGAGAAATTTTGTATCACTGGATGCCTCCGGTGCATTTGTGTCAAGTGTGATCCTTTTCTTGTTGATAAAGGAGTTCATGGTCAACGAATAATCATGACCATAGTAAAGATTGCGCATCACAGACATCGATCCGCCGGAAGCACATCCGGAAACAAACTCAATATTATACATGATCGGTGTAAAGTACCGATAGACAGTACAGCCATCATCCCCGACCTGCTTCATCGAGCTGTATATATATCGATATCCTGTATAATACGCACTGACCGATGTATCGCTGCCAATCGTTTCTCCACTTACAGTCGTTCCATATTCCGCCTGCCACAGATGGCTTCCAAGCTGCTGTCCGGCATCCGGTCCTACCTGAACGACGTCAATACAGAATACATTTCTGGACGCATTTTTAAAATATCGATATACAACAGTTCCTTCTGCCTGAACGATACTGTCAGAGCAGCCGACATAATCCCTTCCCGGATAGTAAATACCGGAGCCTGTACTGCAGCCGATTGCCGAACCGCTTGCAAGCTCCCCGTACTCCGCCTGAAATGTTGTTGTTCCAAGAACCTCCTCGCCGCCTGCCGTCTGTAAAACATCAATGCAGGTGACATCACATTTCTTAGGGACTGCCTTCCAGTGCGCATACAAAGTGACTCCCTTTTCGATAAAATCTCCTTCGTTAAGCTTTACACCACCGTCTGCACTGGTATACCATCCATCAAACAGATACACGTTGCGGTCGCGCCTTCTGACCGGCACCGGCAGCTTATGGATCACATATTGGTTTGAGAGCTCCGTATATGCCTCTCCCTTCTCAGACATCTCGCCACCCATGGCATTTAATGTGACATCATCCTCCTCATCCCCCAGAAAAATACCAGGATTCAGATCGTACCAGTAAGAAACCCTATCCGGAGAATGTATACCAACGTAATAGGTCCTTTCCTGAGCGATGGCAAGCATCAGCGAATATTGGGAATCCGTCCAATTTGCTCTGGAATCCGTGCTGTATTCGTACTCCAGACTGAGCATCTCCCCCTTCTGATAACGTGTTGTCTTGATCGAATAACAGGGATAATCCTTGATAAGATCTTTTGCCCACTTGCCGTAGATAATAAAACGTCCACGACATTCCATATCATCTCCAATGCCAAGACAAAATCCATCTCTGATTTTGATTGCTTCCTTGTCATTGCGTCTCGATCCGAATAGATTGGCGAAATGAAACTTCCAGCCGGTTGCATCCGTATACGAATACACATCGTATGCATATGCCTTCATATAATTATTCCGGCTAATACGCACTCCTGACACGCAGGGGTTACTGAGTCCCTTTCCGTAACGTTTTCCGATATCTGCCGCCATAACAGTCGGAAGCTTTTCTTCTGCTTTGGCTTTCTTCGCCGGATAACATATCAGACTTAAGAAACCAAGCACACACACAACACAAAGTAATATCATGCGTTTCATTAAAAATAACTGTTTATCCATGATAACCTCTTTCCTCTCTGTCCTTCAGACAAATTGCAGGTTTCTCTGCAGTACAGATATCTCATCTCCCGGTTCTGATATCTGTACTGCACTTTTCGCATCACGGAATAAACTCTCTGTTTGTGAAAGCCATTATAGCAATCCGCTTTTCGTTCGACAAGTGGAAAAATCGCACAAATTTTCTTTTAAAAAAACGTCAATATAGCAAAAAGAATATATACAAAATCGTATATATTCTTTCGATAAATTATATATTTATCTGTTATTCACAAAATAATACCGAAAAAAAAGCATCAACTTTTATACTGACTGTCTAACACTTTATTCCAGATATCCTCCCTAAGCTTCTTCCATTTGTCGGAATGCTTTACATAATATAATGGACACAGCTTTCCTGTCACATCGTAATGGCGGATGATATCATCCGGCGATTCGATCTCATACCGGTCACAGAGCCAAGCACACAGACGGATCAGAGCGTGATATGTTTTCCGGTTAAATTTGCCGTTCTTGCGGGGATGACAACATTCAATAGAGATTGTATCACTGTTCCTGTCATTCGATGCATATGCGATCTCATCCAACGGAATACATTGAACAATCTCACCCTTCAGACCGATCACGAAATGACTGCTGACTTTATTGGAGCTTATCTCTTCCTGATCCTTACGGCTCTCAAAGTAATCCCTGTTTGCCTTGGCTCCGGTTCCGGGATTTGCCGTATAATGGATCACAATCCCCTTGACGTGCTTAAGCTTTGTCCCCGGTCTGGAATTAGGATTTGTTGTCAGGAAATCCTCAGTGATCTCCGGCTGCTCAACCCGGATCTTATCGTATGCCACTACCGGATGCTTCGCAAAGTAGCGGTTATAGATAAATCCGGTCACCGATAACACCATTCCAAGTAACGCTGCCGCAACAATCCCAGCCGCTGCTACCAGAATGATATTTCTTCTGAGCTGCTGTTTTTTCTTTCTGGTCAGTTTCTTCATGTTCTCTTCCTATAGAAAAGGGATGCCGTATAAGCACCCCTTTTGATCTTGGTAAATAAGATATCCAAATTACTCTTCTACGCTGTAGTTTGGAGCCTCCTTGGTGATATGAATGTCATGAGGATGACTTTCTCTTAAGGAAGCGGCTGAAATCTTAACGAACTTTGCCTTCTCCTGCAGTGCCGGAATATTCTCAGCACCACAGTATCCCATACCGGAACGGATACCACCGATCAGCTGGAATACAGTATCCTCAACAGTTCCCTTATATGCGACACGACCCTCTACGCCTTCCGGAACAAGCTTCTTGGCATTGCTCTGGAAGTAGCGGTCCTTACTTCCGTTCTCCATGGCAGAAATAGAACCCATGCCACGGTATACCTTATACTTACGACCCTTGAACAGCTCGAAGGTTCCCGGACTCTCGTCGCAGCCTGCAAAGATACTTCCCATCATGCAGACACTTGCACCTGCAGCTAAAGCCTTTGTCATATCTCCGGAATATTTGATACCACCATCGGCGATGATAGGCACACCATACTTGTTTGCAACCTCATAAGCATCCATGATCGCTGTAATCTGTGGCACACCAATACCTGCCACGACACGTGTGGTACAGATTGATCCAGGTCCGATACCGATCTTAACACAGTCAGCACCGGCTTCGATCAGATCTCTTGTTCCCTCTCCGGTTGCTACGTTACCTGCAATGATCTGCATATCCGGGAACTCCTTACGAATCATCTTGACACAGTTGAGTACATTCTTGCTCTGTCCATGTGCGGAATCCAGTACGATACAGTCAACATGCTTCTCAGCAAGAGCAGCCACACGGTCAAGTACATTCGCGGTAATACCAACAGCAGCACCACAGAGAAGGCGTCCCTGTGCATCCTTTGCAGCCAGTGGATACTTGATCTGCTTCTCTATATCCTTAATGGTGATCAGTCCTGTTAAGTTACCCTCATCATCAACGAGTGGGAGCTTCTCCTTGCGGGAAGCAGACAGGATCTTTTTCGCTTCCTCAAGAGTGATTCCCTGCTTTGCAGTGATCAGTCCGCGGGAAGTCATAGACTCCTCAATCTTCTTGGAAAAGTCTGTCTCAAACTTAAGGTCACGGTTTGTGATGATACCAACCAGCTTTGTTCCCTCAGTGATCGGTACACCGGAAATACGGAACTTCGCCATCAGCGCATTGGCATCCTCTAATGTATGCTGTGGTGACAAATAAAACGGATCTGTGATTACTCCATTCTCTGAACGCTTAACCTTATCAACCTCATCTGCCTGTGCTTCGATCGACATATTCTTATGAATAATACCGATTCCACCCTGTCTCGCCATGGCGATCGCCATACGGTTCTCTGTAACCGTGTCCATTCCTGCACTCATCATAGGAATGTTTAACTTGATAGATTTTGTCAGATGTGTCTCCAGAGACACCTGATTAGGAATAACTTCAGAATACTGTGGTACTAAGAGCACGTCATCAAAGGTAATTCCCTCAGCAATAATCTTACCCATTTTATTATCCTCCTTATCATTTTGTGTATTAGCAAACACGCAGGGGGTATTCCTGCGTGTCTAAAACATTACTATAAATATTTGAAAAATTATACACCTTTTTTATGGTAATTGTCAACAACAAAACGGCTGATTTTTAATCAATATGACCAAAAACAGCCGTTTTCACGTGCAAAAATAAATTATTCGTCTTTTATTTTACTGCGTGATTTCATTTTCATCTGATCTAACAGACGTTCATCCGGCGTAAAACGGATCCGGATATTTCCCTTCTCTCCCTTTGCCACGACAATATAATGGTGATCCTCTTCGTTACGGGAAGAATAATCCTGCTGTGGCAGATTCTGAAAACCATCCAGTGCATGAGATCCCTCCGGTGCCACGACCTCTACCTTTTCCAGATCAGTCCGGCACATGGTTTTTCTTGTATTCTGCGCAATAATTCGGTCAAAATCGATCTGCCCGTCCACAAAAACGTACTCGTAATCAATATGTGGATTTGGAAGAAAATAGATCATTACAATGTCTGCGATCACTGCCACCAGTAATCCAATGATCTTAAACATCCCGGGAGCTGCCACCAGTGCAAGAATCGGTAAAATGACACAGGCGGCCAACATAAGCCGCCTGCGCATTGATTCTTGCTGTGTCAACCGGGAGTGTACATATGTGTCTGAATACAATCCTTCGTTATACATAGCTTTCCTTTCGTAAACACCGGTTATGGGTGTTAAAACCTCTTATATTGTTGGAAGTTTCGCAGAAACTTCTAATGCAAAATTCTTTATGATACGCTATGTGGAAACTACCAATCACAAGTAGTTCCTAACAGCGGAAGTTTCGCAGAAACTTCTAATGCAAAATCTTTGATTTTGCTATTTACATCATACCCATTCCAGGAGCTCCACCTGCAGGCATTGCAGGAGCATCCTCCTTGATATTGGATACGACAGACTCTGTGGTCAAAAGTGTAGATGCAACACTCGTTGCGTTCTGAAGAGCACTTCTTGTTACCTTTGCAGGATCAACGATACCTGCCTGAACCATGTCAACATACTCCTCGGTCAGTGCGTTGAAGCCAACACCCGGCTCAGACTCACGAACCTTGTTGATGATAACAGCACCCTCAAGACCTGCATTGTATGCGATCGTAAACAATGGGGCTTCAAGTGCTTTCAGGATAATGTTGGCACCAGTCTTCTCATCGCCCTCAAGACCTGCAGCAAGCTTTGCAACCTCTTTAGAAGCATGAATGTAAGCAGATCCACCACCGGAGATGATACCCTCTTCTACAGCAGCTCTTGTTGCAGCCAGAGCGTCCTCCATACGAAGCTTAGCTTCCTGCATCTCTGTCTCAGTTGCAGCACCTACACGTACAACTGCTACGCCGCCGGCAAGTTTAGCCAGTCTCTCCTGAAGCTTCTCTCTGTCGAAGTCAGATGTTGTTTCCTCAATCTGAGCTTTGATCTGAGCGATACGTGCTGAGATTGCATCCTGATCACCGGCACCATCAACGATAACAGTGTTCTCCTTCTGTACCTTAACAGATTTAGCACGACCAAGCTGATCCAGTGTTGTCTCTTTCAGGTCAAGACCAACCTCATCAGAGATTACAGTACCACCTGTCAGGATTGCGATATCCTCAAGCATTGCTTTTCTTCTGTCACCATAGCCTGGAGCCTTAACAGCAACTACGTTGAAGGTTCCTCTCAGACGGTTGATAACGAGTGTTGTAAGAGCCTCGCCTTCAACATCCTCAGCAATGATCAGGAGCTTAGCACCGCTCTGAACGATCTCCTCAAGAAGAGGAAGGATTTCCTGAATATTAGAAATCTTCTTATCTGTGATAAGAATGTATGGATTGTCAAGGTTTGCTTCCATCTTATCCATATCTGTACACATATAAGCAGATACATAACCACGATCAAACTGCATACCTTCTACAAGATCAAGCTCTGTATGCATTGTCTTGGACTCCTCGATCGTAATAACACCATCATTAGATACCTTTTCCATTGCATCGGCAACCATCTCACCGACACTGTCATCACCAGCAGAAATAGCAGCAACACGTGCGATCTGATCCTTACCGGTTACCTTTGAGCTCATAGATGCGATTGACTCAACGGCACAATCACATGCCTTCTTCATTCCCTTACGGAGAATGATCGGGTTTGCGCCTGCTGCGAGGTTCTTCATACCCTCATTTACCATTGCCTGTGCAAGTACGGTAGCGGTTGTTGTACCATCACCTGCTACATCGTTTGTCTTTGTGGCAACTTCCTTTACAAGCTGTGCGCCCATGTTCTCGAAGCCATCCTCAAGCTCAATGTCCTTTGCGATCGTAACACCATCGTTTGTGATCAGTGGTGCACCGAATGACTTATCAAGTACAACGTTTCTTCCTTTTGGTCCCAATGTAACCTTAACGGTATCTGCAAGCTTATCTACACCTGCTTCCAAAGCAGCTCTGGCATCTGCGCCAAATTTAATTTCCTTAGCCATGTTTACAAATCCTCCTATCTAAATTATAACAGTCTCGTCACTGTATGCCTGATGCATTAGCCTTCAACCTTAGCTACGATATCATTCTGGCGTACGATAATGTACTCCTCATCCTCAAGCTTTACGTTTGTTCCGGCATATTTTGAATAAATAACCTTATCGCCGATTGCGACTTCCATCTTAACTTCGTTTCCATCAACAACTCCGCCCGGTCCTACAGCAATTACTTCTGCCTGCTGTGGCTTCTCCTGTGCATTTCCCGGAAGAACAATGCCGGATTTTGTGGTCTCTTCTGCTTCTAACTGTTTTAAAACAACTCTGTCACCCAATGGTACTAATTTCATGAAAATGACCTCCTTATTGACTATTTTACTATTAGCACTCACTCTATCCGAGTGCTAACCATAAACATAATATATTGCATTTCGTTTTATTCTGCAAGTTTTCCAAGTTAGTGATTTTATGTATTATGAAATATATTTTATTATTTCTTCCAATATCTCCTTTTTTCTCTTTTTATCTCTTTATTACATTTTCTTTGACTGTGCAGGTCAATTGCTATATAATCATTATACAATATGATGATTTTAATCCTGTCATACATTTTGATTCCACTATCATTATTTATATAGGAAAAGGAGGACATAATGAAAGAACAGCTTTATACCATCCCGGTAAATGATGCGTTCGCCGTAGACTGTGAATGTCCGGTCTGCTCCATGTACGATTCCCTGGAGAAGGATGCGATTGAATTTACCATGGGACCAAGCTATATGGAAGATGACATCCGTATGGAGACCAACAAGATCGGCTTTTGTACCCACCATGTGAAACAGCTTTACAAGCATCAGAACCGTCTCGGTCTTGCTCTGATCCTTCACACACACATGCAGCGCACCAACCGCGATCTGGAGGATCTGCTTTCTTCTGACAAGCCGGTCAAGAAAGGGCTGTTTGCCAAGAAGACAGAAAATGCTTCCCCGGTCACGGAATATATCGAGAATCTGAATCATTCCTGTTATATCTGCAACCGGATCGACCGGATCTTTGCCAGATATCTGGCAACCATCTATCACTGCTATGAGCATGACGAGGAGTTCCGCCGGAAGTTTGCTGCTTCAAAGGGCTTTTGCACGAAGCATTTCGGTATGCTTTACGAGGGTGCACCGTCAAGTCTTTCCGGCAAGCGCCTACCGGAGTTTATCAAGACTCTGAATGAGGTTTATCTGACCAACATGAAACGTGTTACGGATGATCTTGAGTGGTTTACCGACAAGTTTGACTACCGCAACGAGGACAAACCATGGAAGAACTCCAAGGACGCACTGCCCCGCAGTATGAATAAAACGAACAGTGTTCTTCCACAGTAACCGGATCCGGATGAAATATTTGTCGAACTGCAGGCAGATTACACATGTATCCTGTTACATAATCATTTTAATTTAAATATTACTTTCAATAACAATACCGGCAGATCATAGCAATATGACCTGCCGGTATTGTTTTGTATATTTTATTTCATTACGCCTTATGCATATCCTTATTTAACAGCTCCTTGATCTCCCGTGCTCTGTTCTTAATGCGATCATTGGCATCTCTGGAGATCAGCACTCTGGAGATCCAGCGGCTGGACTCCTCAAACTTGCCGATTCTTCTCGCAAGCTCAGCCAGAAGATAACTGACGGTTATCTCATCCATTCCGCACATCGGGAAGGACTCCTTGGAAAATGCCGTTTCAAAACCGGTATATGCATTCTCCAGCAGCTCCTTCTCCTGCTGCTTTAATTCCTTTAACTGTATCTTATAGTTTGGAAGCTCCTCCGAAAGCGACTCTGCCTTTCCGCGGCAGATCCACGCCATCTTCAGACAAGTATATGCCCGCTCGCTCTCCTTCGCCTTCTTGATGACGGTATTGAGCAGCGCGAGCTGGTGACGTTCCAGTGCATCATCATAGGTATAAATGCTGTCCGTGGCCGGAAGCCCCTTGAAATTTGCAGAGATATGTTCCCGTATCAGCCTTGCCTGTGCCGGCATCATAAACTTAAAGAAACGATCGAGTGCTGCATATCCGCAGTACGGACATGCCACTGCATCATATTTCAGACAGTCAACATACTGATACTTTGGGCGCAGATCCGTATCTGCCGCCAGAAGTTTTACCTTGCCGGTGCGAATCTTCTTAGAGTGAAACTCCTGATCGCATACCGGACAGACATATGTCTTCTCAAAAAGAAAATCTGCTTCTGTGGCTGCCGGTGCCTTTTTCTTTGCTTCCTGTGTATCATTTTCCTTCTTAGATGCATCCTCGAATACTTCTACCTTCTCCAATTTTCCCAGACCTAATTTTTCAAGACCGGAAAAAATGCCTTTCATGTAAACCCCTCCATTCTATGAATTGCTTATCATTTATTCGGACGGTAAGAACTCTTCAGGGATACGATCCGGTTAAATACCAGGTGATCCTTGGAGGAATCCTTAGAATCCACACAGAAATACCCGTGACGGACAAACTGGAAACTCTCTGTCGGCTCTGCCTCTGCAAGTGCAGGCTCAACGAAACAGTTATCCATAACGGTCAGAGAATTTGGATTCAGATTGATGCTGCCATCCTCATTGTATACACCCTTCTCCTCGTCAACGATATTCTCGTAGAGACGAACCTCTGCCTTCTGTGCGGTATCCGCACATACCCAGTGGATCGTTCCTTTAACCTTACGTGCATTGAAACCGGATCCACTCTTCGTCTCCGGATCATAAGTACAGTGAACTTCTGTCACATTGCCATCCTCATCAGTCACATAATCAGTGCATGTCACAAAATATGCGTTCATGAGACGAACCTCATTGCCCGGATACAGACGGAAATACTTTCTCGGCGGCTCGATCATGAAATCCTCACGGTCGATGTAAAGTTCTCTGCCAAACGGCACCTTACGGGTACCCATTTCCTCATTCTCCTGGTTATTGGAAACATCCAGATACTCAATCTCATTCTCCGGATAGTTTGTGATCACAAGCTTGATCGGATCTAAAACAGCCATCATACGCGGACGCTTCAGCTTCAGATCCTCACGGATACAATACTCGAGCATTGCATAATCCACTGAACTCTGTGACTTGGACACACCGCAAAGCTCCATAAACTTGCGGATGGACTCCGGTGTGAAACCACGGCGGCGAAGTGCAGCGATCGATACAAGACGCGGGTCATCCCAGCCGTCTACGATATGCTCCTCAACCAGTTTCTTGATATAACGCTTTCCGGTCACCACATTGGTCAGATACAGCTTGGAAAACTCAATCTGCTTTGGCGGATTCTCAAACTCCAGCTCACGTACCACCCAGTCATAAAGAGGACGATGATCCTCAAACTCGAGTGTACAGATAGAGTGGCTGATTCCCTCGATTGCATCCTCGATCGGATGTGCGAAATCGTACATCGGGTAAATGCACCACTTATCTCCTGTATTATGATGATTCATATGTGCCACACGGTAAATGATCGGATCACGCATGTTGATATTCGGTGATGCCATATCGATCTTGGCACGAAGCACCTTCTCTCCATCCTGAAACTCATCATTCTTCATGCGTTCAAACAGATCTAAGTTCTCCTCGATCGAACGCTCTCTATACGGACTGTCCTTGCCCGGCTCTGTCAAGGTACCACGGTATTCTCTAATCTCATCCGCTGTCAGATCACAAACATAAGCCTTGCCCTTTTTGATCAGCTTCACTGCACACTCATACATCTGATCAAAGTAATCAGATGCATAATATACCTGTGCCGGATCAAGATCACCGCAGATCCACTTGACATCCTCCATGATCGAATCAACGAACTCGGTCTTTTCTTTCATCGGATTCGTATCATCGAAGCGAAGATGAAAAGTACCATTGTACTCTTCTGCCAGTCCTGAATTTAACAAAATCGACTTGGCATGTCCGATATGCAGATATCCATTCGGCTCCGGTGGAAATCTGGTCACTACCTTTTTGCAATGACCCTCTTCGATGTCCTTGTCGATGATATTCTCGATAAAATTACGGGAAACCACCTCTGTCTCCTCTGTCATATTCTCTAATTCTTTACTCACTGTGTCTCCTCCTTTGGTGACAAAATACTTTTAATATCATACCACAATAAATGGTTTTCGCAAAGACATTTTTTTGACAGTACCTGTAACTGCACCTGTAGCATGAAAAAAGAGCTTCCTCCCGGAAACCCTTTCCTGTATCATTCTGAATCATTCTTACTTAAAACGGTGTCCTCCCAGACGGAATCTTGCGCCGGAAAGATATACACTGAAAAAGTGAAAGCTGTCAAAGTTCTTCTTAGAACCACGGTACATGATATAATCCTGTCCGGATAAAACTTTCTTCGCCGCCTTGATGCAGTCCTTCCACTGGCTGCTACCGGTACGACCTGCATCATACTGCGCCAGACGCTTGTTTAATGCACCGTTGCGAACCGGTGAAAACTGCCCTCTCTGGTAAATAACCTTGCGGATCGTATTCGGAAATGCCTTTGATGAGACACGGTTCATTACGACGATACCAACTGCTAACTTGCCCTGGTAGCTTTCTCCACCAGCCTCACAGTTAATGATGGATGCCATAAGACGAAGATCTGACTTTTTATAAGACTTCTTAGATGATGTTTTGTTCTGTGTATTGACTGCAGCCTTTGTCGATGTGCCGGCAGCCTTTGCAGCAGCAAATACTGTGTTCTTTGAGAAACCAATAACCAAGATTGTTAATAGTATGAGTGTTGCATATTTTTTAAACTTCATGATAACCTCCTGAATGAAAGTAACAACGCAGTGTATTTTGCCGTAATGTTCTTGTCGGGCAACTGCCTGTTGCTTAACATTTATGTAACAATTATATCACATTATTTTAAAAAATCAACCCAATTTGCAATATCTAAATTTCACGGATCGTCACAAGGCACATTTTTATATAAATAATTCACAAAAATCGACAGGAAATTGCGTCACTTTTAATGCATTGTGACATATTTCCTGTCGATTTGTAATTTTCTATATTAGTTGATGTAATATTTGTAACAATTTCATGTGTAATATTTGTAACAATCTTTCAATAAATCGGCCTTACAGCCTGCAAAGCCTTTATTTATCGGTATTTGAGCATATCCTGATAGACTAAATTACCACCAAAAAGATCAAGGGCACTGCCAATTGTAAAATCTAATCTCTTCTGCCCCTCCGACTCCAGATAGGCGAGATCCTCCATGGAATGGATACCACCTGCGTAGGTGACCGGACAGATATTTTCATGTCCCAGGAAGGAAACAAGCTCACGCTCCACACCGTTTTGTCTGCCCTCAACATCCACTGCATGTACGAGAAATTCATCACAGTAATCCTGAAGCATAAGCATGGTTTCTGTCGTCAACCGTACATTTGTCTTATTCTGCCAGCGATCCGTCATAATATAGTAGCCATCCTCATATCGTCTGCAGCTTAGATCAAGCACAAGCCTGTCCTTACCGGTCAGAGCAGATAATGCCTTTAATCGTTCAAAGTCAACTGCGCTATTTCGGAAAACATACGATGTTACGATCACATGGCTTGCTCCCATATCCAGAAAATGCTCTGCATTCTCCAGACAGATTCCGCCTCCGATCTGCATTCCACCCTGAAATGCATTTAAGGCTCCCTGTGCCTGACGTAAATCAGCCTCATACCACTCGCTTCCCACCGGATTGAGCAGGATAATATGACCGCCATAAAAGCCATCCCTGCGGTACATGTCGGCATAATAGGCTCCATCATATTCTGAGACATAATTATTGTGTGCCTGACCCCCGGCATCCCTGAGACTTCCGCCGACAATCTGCTTTACGGAGCCGTTGTGAATGTCTATACATGGTCGAAATCTCATTTTGATGTTATCTCCTTTGCAATCTCTTTAAAATCCGCATCCTTAGATATGGTATAATGACCTATTTTAATCTTACTGCTGTAGCCATTATCCTCCAGATACTGATCAAACTTTTTCGCATCCGATACCAGACCAAGATTCTCCAGTTTCTGGCTCACACGATAAGACCACTCTCCGGCATGGATCGTAAATTCCTTCGTTGATTTATCGAAATCTTTCTTGATCTTATCTTTTTCTTTTTTAAACTCTTCATCGGTTGACTCTGTTTTAGAAACGCTTTTATCCGGTTTGGATGTTGCCTTGGCTGTCTTTTGTTCTGTTTCAGCTGTTGTCTCCGGCTTCGCGGTTGCCTGTACAGCTTTCGGCTCCGTGCTTGCAGCCCCCGCCTCCGGCGCTGCACCGGCAGTCTCCTCCTTCGGTGCAGCACTTGTCTTTGCTTTCGGTGTTGCTGTCTCAAATAATTTTTCATCGGAATCCGCATATGTCATGCCAAGCTGTCTGGCTTTCCTTATCACTGCCGTGTCTGAGGTTCTCATCAGACAGGAGATTCCAAGGATCACCGCTGCAAACAAAACACCTGTTCCAAATCCACGCATAAAGGATTTCTTATCCATAATACCCTACCTTTCTTATCGACTCGCTTTGTATAGATCGATCACAAGCTTTACTTCTCCCTGACCGATCGAAAGCAGCTTCGAAATATCAAAGACAGAGTTTCCTTCTTTATAAAGCTTTATAATTTCTGCATTGTGATTGTTTGGATTTTCTGATGCAACATCCTCCGAATCGTCCTCTTCAACGGTTTCACGGGCTGCCCTGCTCTTTTTCTCCAGATCCTTCGTAAGCTTCTGCGCCTGCGTACTCTTCAGATTCTTATTCTTCTTTTTCTTTTGAGCTTCGTCCGGCTGCCTGTTCGTATCTTCCGGCCGCGAGGCTTCTGCCTCCACAGCAATACGGCTGCCCTGAAGTTTTTTCAATGCATCCATCATCTTCTGATATTCCTGCGCTGTCTCATTATGGATCTGCGCTTTGACCGAATCGACATGATGAACAAGGTCTTTGACGTCCTCCTCCTTTTCTTTGAGCATATCATACAGGAATACTACCTCTTCATGATTTTTTGTCATACGCGCGAGCACTTCCTCGGAATATTCATTCATTCCAAGCAGCTTGTCATTGGAAATCCGGCTCAGCTCCTCCGATGCGGAGTTGATCAACTCTTCCTTATACTGTTCCATCTCCTCCCTGACCTGTTTGGAATCCTCTGACCGGACCGGTGTACTGTCTGCGTTCGTTTCAGACGGCTCCCCGGATACCCGAAAGCTGAATATCACTGCTCCAAGTCCAATCGCTATCATTATCAATTCTACTGCTAACATGTTTTTACTCCTCTTTTGTTGTTCATTATGGCTAAATCTTCATATCAAAAAAGCTTCCACCGATTTCCGGATCCTTGTTTTCTTCCTTCGATGTTTCCCCTGACTGTCTCTTACCGCGTCCCCCTGAACCGTCCTGACGTCTCCGTCTCTCATCATCGCGCATGTTGTATTCTTTATTCTCTGCCTTTGTACGACGGATTGTCTGATGAGAATTCTTCTGTACCTGCTGCTGCACCTGCGATGCAACCTCCTGCTGTGACTGCTCGTAACGCACCTGATCACCATGCTGTATCTGGGATACCTCCTGAGACTTTGGAGGCATTGTTATATAATCAATTGTCAAAGACATAAATAATCACACCTTTCCGGTCTTTTGCAGACCAAATGCCGCAAAAGCTTTTACGCTGTATACAAAGCTTATCAGATTGCTCTGATGCGGATGTCAGCCCCGTCCCGCACAAATGCACTGTGCTGTACCTCTGAGTTGATGTTGGTGCTTACGGATGAAATGGTCATCTTGACGCCCGGATACACGATATTCTCCGCAACAATGCGTCCGCTGTCCTTTTTCCTGATCTCCTCGGAAAGTCCGGCACGCTCTGCCTCATTATCCTTCAATGCCGCATCGATCTCCTTGATCCGAAGCCCTGCACGTTTCATGGATGCGAGCTTTTCTTCATCGAGCTTTCCCTGTGTGTCCAGCCGCTTCTTAAGAAGAAGCACATTCTGCACCAGTGATTCCCGTTCCAATGCCAGCTGCTCTGCATCCTTTTCCAGTAAATGATACCGCTCAACGAGCTTCGGGTCAATCCCAACTTCTAACACCGTTGTAGTTCCCATTGTAGAGCCGATCGTTTTTGCTTCGATCCTCGTCTTTGTTTTCAATGCACCGCCGGTGATCATGCCACGT
The DNA here is from genome assembly GCF_057878315.1 of Jutongia sp. Classification (NCBI taxonomy): domain Bacteria; kingdom Bacillati; phylum Bacillota; class Clostridia; order Lachnospirales; family Lachnospiraceae; genus Jutongia; species Jutongia sp. The sequence continues at coordinate 29,850 of NZ_DBLXSO010000010.1, forward strand.
TTTCCTCTGGCAATAATATCATCCTCCGCTGTCACATGACTGTGCATGATGGCATCGGTAATCACTCTTCCTCCGCACTCAACGGATGCGCTTTCGATAAAATTGCTGATCACATCTCCCCCTGCCTCAAGCGATGCCTGTCCTTTTCCCTGGATTCCACGCTTCAGAACGATCTTTCCGGCGGTTGCAAGTTTTGCTCCCTCCACAACGCCATTGACAATGATGTCTCCGGTTGCCTTGATTGCATAACCGGTCAGCACATTTCCCTTGACAACAACACTTCCGTCATAGTCGATATCGCCGGTTGAAGCACCTACATCAGCAGGCACTTCATACTGATTCGATACAAACACCGTCTCATCGACCAGCGTGACATTACCGGAAACATCCGAATACATCTCTAAACCATCCTCAGACAGATGAATATTTCTGCCATGCTTTAAAATACGCTGCACTACCTTTTTGGGCTTAAATTCTTCCCCCATCACATCTATGCCGCTGATCCCCGTATCTGCCGGCGCAAGTGTGGCAAGATGCTGTCCCTCACGCACATGCTCGATCATGTCCAGATGGTGAAAGTCTACGTTGCCCGACTCGTCCATTGCCGGATGGCAGGTTTTATCAACGTCAAAGTGATAGGTGATCTTCGCATCTCTTCCCTGTACCGGAGGCTTTGCCTTGGCGATCAGTACATCCGTACAGTAAAGATGTGCTTTTAACAAAAGCGCTGCGTTTTCTTTCAGGATACCATACTGAACGCCGTTTTGCCCGATCCGTTCCACAAGCTCCTTGAGCGAAAGTCGCTTTCCTCCGCTTGATGGGGGATAAAGGCGGATCTTTGCAAACTTCCTCTCCGGATCGATCGTGACCACCGGAAACTCATTTTCCGGCAAGATCTTTCCGATCATGATCCGTTTCTCAGCATTTACCGTTTCTGACGCTTTCTGCACAAAAGAGGTGATGTCATCCACCGAAACGTCCATGATCTTTTTCTGCTCCAGATAATATAAAATATCGTCAACTGAAAGTGGCGCGCCTCCCTCCAATGCCGGATAAGACTTCAGATAGACGCCGTCCTGCTTTTGTACAAGCTGAAAAAATGCATTTCTTTTCATACGAATCTCCTCCCTGTATCATCTCTAAAATGCGAAGGCTGCCACAGCACCGCGGCAGCCTATATGTTCCAGATACCAAGGACTCCCATATTCTCAGTGCCTAGTTTTTCTTTCATTTTACGAAGTGATTTAGTATGAAGCTGTGATACTCTGGACTCCGACACCTCCAGAATACTGCTGATCTCTTTTAAGGTCATTTCTTCATAATAATAAAGTGCGATCACCTTCTGCTCCTTCTCGGTCAGTTCGTTGATTGCCTCTGCAAGAAGCCGCTTAAGATCCTGACGTTCCACTACCTGCTCCGGCTGTAAGAATGCCGCCTTATTGCCCTCCTCTGCCTTAACTTCGCTGCCCTGTTCCAGATACTCATCCAGAGAGACAAGATTCGCCACCTTTGTCTGATTGAGCATGGCATCCAGTTCCTCTAACGATACCTGAAGCTCTTCGGCAAGTTCCTCGCTGGTCGGCGTTCTTCCAAGCACACTCTCCAGATGACTTGCCGCCGTATCCAGCTTCTTCTGCTTCTGACGCAGTGTTCTCGGTATCCAGTCAAGCTTACGGATCTGATCCAGAATCGAACCGCGGATCCGCAGGCTGGCATACGTCTCAAACTTAACGCCCTTTGTCAGCTCAAACTTATCAATCGCATCGATCAGACCAAATATCCCATAACCGGTCAGATCATCATATTCAACCGTATACCCGAGATACATTCCCATTCTTCCGGCAACAACCTTGACCAATGGCACATACTCAATGATCAGCTTTTCTCTTAGCTTTGGGCTGCGCGTTTTGATGTATTCTTCCCATACGGCGGTTCTTTCCTTCTCATTCATAAATTCCCCTCATCCCTGTATGAAGCCTGCTGCTTAGTGATCCGATGTCTCCTCTGCTTCTTCCGACTCTGATGATTCCTCCTGTGCAGCTTCCTGCGCTTCCTTTACCATCTCATCCGTCACTTCCTTGACGAAACGGTTGCTGACCATAACCCTCTCGATAATATGTCTTGCCAGACATCCTATGATATAGAAAATGATAAGCGCTGCCAGCAGGATCTCAAGACTGTATGTCGTATCCATATGGCGTACGATCGATACAATACATACCACAGCCCCGGCAAGCAGTGTGATCACTTTCGGAATATACTCTGTCTTCAAAATTTTTCTCCTCCGGGGGATTCCCCTGATCTATATAATCTTTTCCGGCTTGCCAACGGATTTTATCAGAAAATCCCCGGTTTCCGGATAAAATTCAACGGTTCGCCCGTAATTGGCTCCGGTATCTTCCGCCAGAATACGGATCCCGAGTTCCTTTAGCTTCGCCTTTACAGCCTCAACGTTGCGCTCTCCTACCCGCAGCATGTCATTGTTGGTGCTGAACGCAAACATCTGCGCTCCCCCGGCAATCTTTGCCGTGAGCATTGAACAGTTTGCACCTTCGTTCCGAAGCATTTCGATCAGAAGATCGATTCCGGTATCTGCAAATTTTGCTTTGTTCTGATTCTGACGAACCTTTGTGCTGTCCGGAAGCATCACATGTGCCAAACCCGCAGTTCTAGTCGTTCGGTCGTACAAAACGACACCGACACAGGATCCGAGTCCCAGTGTTGTAATCGCCCCCGGGGCATGACAGACATTTACGTCCGCCATTCCGACTTTGATCATTCCTTCACTCATTTTGCCACCTACATTCCTAATGAATTCAATATATGTGCATAAGATTCCATTGTAGGTATTAAAATGAAATACCCGCAAACATCCATTTCTTCATCCCGAAACTGGGACTCGATCAGGAGTGCTTTGTCTCCAAGCTTTCCAAATTCAATCGCAGGAACACTTAAAATGGCTCCTGCCATGTCCACCGCAAGGCTTGGAACGGTCGGGATAATGCTTAAGTTTGTAAGCTGGGATATCGCGGTGAGGTAAGCTCCGGCAATGATATTGCCGATCTCCAAAAGTGCCGATAATTCCATCTCGGTAAACTCATCGGTTACATCGCTTCCATCGCTTCCCATCAGGCGGTGTACCAGATGGTGTGCTGCATTGTTTTCCAGAACAAACAGCATAGATCCCTCAATATCTCCCTCAAGGCTCAGCAGGATTCCTGCCACCAGCTCCTCCGCTCCACCAAGAATCTCTGCCAGATCCTTAAATGCGAGCAGCTCAACCTTTGGAACATACATATCTACCCTTCCATTGATCAGCTTCGCAAGAGCCGTTGTGGCATTTCCTGCTCCGATATTGCCGATCTCTGTCAGAATATCAAACTCCATCTCTTCAATCTTATCTTCCTTGATCTGCATGGATGTCACCTCATATCATTATGATACTGCTTCTTTGTCATTTACCACATTTGCAATGTTAAGCAATGAGATCAGTCCGTCCGCCTGCTTTCCAATGCCACTAAGATACTGTATTCTTGAATCACCTGCACTGTCTGCACTTGTCGGCTTGTCTATGGCATCCTCCGACAGGGTCACAACCTCCTTGACCTCATCCACAATAATTCCGATGGCGGAATGCTGCTCAAGCTTAATGATAATGATCCTGGTTGCGTTTGTATATTCATCCGGTTCCAGATCAAACTTCAGACGAAGACTCATGACAGGGATAACCTCACCACGCAGATTGATCACACCCTTGAAGTAATGCTGTGCCTTTGGTACTCTTGTGATTCTCTGGTTGCGGACGATATTATCCACATACTGTATGTCAATGCCATACTGCTCTGAGCCGAGCCGTACAACAATATACTGCTTTTCATTTGCTACCGTGTCCATATTCTGTACATTACCGTTGTTCATATTACCCCTCCATTCTCAGCCAGCGGACTTATACCAGTGTGTTAACCTCAAGTATGAGAGCGATCTCACCATCTCCCAGGATCGTTGCACCACTGATAATCTTACTGCAGTTGATATAGCTTCCGATCGACTTGATAACAACCTCCTGCTGTCCGATCAGATTATCAACGACAAGACCTGCCTGCTTGTCACCCTTCTTTACAATAACGACCGTCAGGCTTTCCAGATCCTGTGCTGCGCTCTCGACATCCAGGATCTGATCCAGTCGGATCAGAGGAATGACGGTTCCTCGAAGATTGATCACTTCCTTGGTCTGAACATACTTAATATCAGAAAGAGGCACATCCTCTATCGTCTGAATACTTCCAAGCGGGATGGCATATTTCTCATTGCCAAGTTCTACCATCAATGCCTGAATGATCGCCAGTGTCAATGGAAGGTGAATGATAAAGCTGCTCCCCTCTCCAATAACGGAACGACACTCAATATTGCCGCCAAGACCTTCGATCTTGGTCTTTACAACGTCAAGACCAACGCCTCGTCCGGAGACATCGGTAATCTGGTCTGCAGTAGAAAAGCTTGGCTGGAATAACAGATCGATAATCTCCTTATCAGTCATAACCTCTGCCTGCTCCGGCGTGATCATCCCCTTTTCAAGTGCTTTGTTACGAACCTTCTCAATATTGATGCCGGCACCGTCATCACGCACCTCAATATTAACGTTATTACCATCCTGATAAGCGTTCAACCAGATATTTCCAACCTCGGACTTACCAAGTGCGATACGATCCTCATTACTCTCAAGACCATGATCGGCTGAGTTACGCAGCAGATGCTGTAACGGATCACCGATCTCGTCAATCACCGTACGGTCAAGCTCTGTATCCTCACCGGTCATATGAAGCTCCATTTTCTTGTCAAGTTTCTTGCTCAGGTCACGGATCATACGCGGAAAACGATTGACAACGCTCTCAATCGGAACCATTCGTACCTTCATCACTGACTCATGAAGATTGGTGGTAACACTCTCCAGATATTCAATCTGCTCATTAAAGCTGTTATCGTTTCTGGTATTCTGCGTGTTGGAACTGATAGAAACAAGACCGTTTTTGGCAATGATCAGCTCACTGACAAGATTCATCAATACATCAAGCTTCTCAATATCTACGCGGACGGTTCTGCCCACTGCAGGCTTAGCAGATTTCTTTTCCGGTTTCTTTTCGGTTTCTTTTTTGGTGTCCTTCTGGACGGCAGCAGCACCTGCCTGCTTTGGTTCCGGCACAATCTTACTCTCCTTTGCTGCAGGCTCCTGCGCCTTGGCAGCCTCCTGCTCCGGAAGCTTAAACTCACCGACAACCGCCTCTTTAATCTCAGAAACGTTCTCGATTGCTGCCTTCACCTTCTCCGCAGATTCCTGTGTAAAATAGATCAGGCTGAAGTTCATGTCGAACTTCTCGTCCTCAATATCCTGTACATCCGGCACCGCCTTCATAACCTCGCCAAGCTCCTCCAGCGCCTTAAACACCAGAAATGCTCTGGCAGCCTTTAAGATACAGGTCTCCTGCAGATAAACCGTGATGCCGAGAATATTAAGATTCTGCTCCTTTGCTGTCTCAAAGGTATTGATCTCATAATCGGATATTGAAATCGACTCATACAATGCACCACCCGCTGCATTGTCAGCGGCAGGCACCTGTGCGGCAGCAACTGCCGGCTTCGGCTGGCTTGACTTTCCGGTTCCCTTCTCCACGATATCATTTAATGCATTGATTATATCCTGATTCTCCTCTGTTCCCTCATCGGCAGAGTCAAGGATATTGGCAAGGTACCCCTCCAATGCATCCAGTCCACGGAACAATACATCAACAAGCTCCGGCTGCACCTTCATGTTGCCGCTGCGGATCTCCTGAAATACGTTCTCCATGTCATGAGTCAGGCGCTGCATGCGCTTGTAGCCCATCGTTCCCGCCATTCCCTTCAGAGAGTGTGCCGCACGGAAGATCTCGTTGATCGTCTCCATGTTCTCCGGCTCCTGCTCCAGGATCATCAGCTGATCACTTAATGTCTGCAAATGTTCTTTTGTTTCATCAATAAAAATTTCAAGATACTGACTAACATCCATATTATCGCACCCCCACATGCTTTGTAATTGCGTCAGCGATCAGATTCAGATCCTGTACCTCATCGACCACACCACTCTCGGTAACTACCTTCGGCATGCCGTATACGGTACAACTTTCTTCATTCTGCGCTATCACATAGATTTTGTTGGTTTTCTCGAGTTGCAATATTCCTTTGGTGCCATCTGCACCCATTCCGGTCATCACGACACAGGTGATATCATCAAATGAGCTCTCCCTCAATGATTCATACATGATATCCGCACATGGCTTTAATCCATTTCTGGCTTCTTCCTCCCGGACTGATAATACATATTCACGCCTGTTCTTCTCAATGACTCGCATCTGAGAACCACCCTTTGCAATATAAACCGTTCCCTTGCAAAGCACCTCTCCGTCCTCTGCCTCCTTGACATGGATCTGGCTGAGTTCGTCAAGACGTGCGCCCAGTGAATAGGTAAATCCAACCGGCATATGCTGCACAAGTAAAACCGCCGCATCCAGATTTGCCGGAAGTTTCGGAATCACATCCTGCAAAGCCTTTGGACCTCCCGTAGAGCATGCCATTGCAACCAGCTTGCCGGCACCTGCCACTCCTCCTGCTTTAGAGTGCGGCACTCTGTTTTCCTGTGGCTTTGAAACGTTCTCATGTACCTCCTTGCTCATGCCAAACGCCATGTGGATTCTTTCCACAAGCTTTCCTGCGAACTCCTCGGAGCGGACGCTGAAAAGACTCCCCGGCTTTGTCACAAAATCAAAGGCTCCAAGCTCCAGTGCCTCGATCGTCTCTCCGGCTCCTTTTTTGGCAATGGTACTGACGATTACAACCTTCTGATCATAGCCGCGCCGCTTCATCTCCTTGAGCATTTCAATTCCGTTCATGCGTGGCATGATAATGTCAAGCACAACTGCATCGATGCTATGCTCCTCAAGAATTTTCAATGCTTCAAGTCCGTCCTTTGCACTAAATTCTGTATGTAATTCCTCATCTTTATTAATTATATCAGATAGAACTCTTCTCATGAGTGCAGAATCATCTACAATCAAAATATTTTTCATGTCATTACTCCATTTTCCCATAATTATGTCAAAAATAACCAGGTCCCAGCTCGTGTTCGGTCTTTCTGTTTATCTGGAACGAAACTGATGTTTAAATACCTTTGTAAAGAAACCGGCGATTCCACGTGTTGTATCCATAGGGGAAATTTCCTTTTTCTCATCCTCAAGCACCAGCGCCAGCTCCAACATGGCTCTCGCTGCAGGCGCATCCGGAAATGCCAGCGACAGAGGCTGCTGCTGCATCACTGCTTTCGGAAGACGTTCATCATAGGGAATGGCTCCCAGATAATCCATATCCATTCCAAGGAACTTGTTGACAACTGTATTTAATTTCAGATACAGCTCTCTTCCCTCTTCGTAGCTCTGGATCCTGTTCCCGATCATTTTGATGGATGTCGCCGTCGGATCAAAGCCGTTGTGCCGGTGAAGTGTTTTGAGAAGTGCGTAAGCATCGGTAATGGACGTCGGTTCCGGAGTGGCTACCAGAAGCACCTCAGAGCTTGAGGCAACCAGCTCGATAACGGCATCTGATATTCCCGCACCCGTATCGATGATCACGACATCCGCATAATGATCCAGCTCATACATCATACGGACAAGGCTTAAGATCTGATCCCTGTTTAAATTGGTCATCTCCCGAAGCCCTGAACCACCGGAGATAAATCCAATCCCCTCCGGTCCCGTGCAGATAATATCCTTTACCTCACGTCCCCGGAACATCATATCTGCAAGGTTATATCTCGGACGTATTCCAAGCATGATCTCTATATTAGCCAGTCCGAAATCTGCATCCAAGATCACTGTTTTCTTGCCCATGCGGCTCATCTGGATTGCAAGATTTACCGATACATTTGACTTTCCTACGCCGCCCTTTCCGCTTGTGACCGTGATCACACGCGCCGAATGCGGTTTCATATTCTGTTGTTTGATAATATTTCTAAGCTGCTCTGCCTGATCCATCAGCTGTTCCCTCCCAGAAGCTGTTTTGCCATTTTCTGTGCATCTACTTTTCCGATATCATCCGGCACATTCTGTCCCCAGCTCACATAAGACAATGATGCCCCTGTTAACATACGGATATTTAATATGTTTCCGACTGCATCTGTTTCATCTAATTTGGTAAATATCAAACTGTATTTGGTAATCTCCGAATAGGATTGTGAGATCCTTACCAGATCCCGGTATTTGGTGGTTGCACTCATCACGAGAAATACCTCCCGTTCCTCTTCCGGTACAGTCTCCAAAAGACCATGTATGTCTTCCTTCTGTTCTTTATTGTTGTGAGAGCGTCCTGCCGTGTCGATCAGTACAAGATCATATTTCTTGAGATCCTCAAACGCCTCTGTCATTTCTCCGGCGGAATATACAACCCTAAGCGGTACTCCAAGGATATTCGCATATGTCTTAAGCTGCTCTACCGCAGCAATCCGATAGGTGTCGGATGTCACCAACGCCACCTTGGCTTTGCTTGACAATTTCAGCATGGATGCTAATTTGGCGATTGTTGTAGTCTTTCCTACACCGGTCGGACCAATGAAAAAGATATATTTCTTTTTCTTGGCATGCAGATCAATGAGATGCGGCCGCCCGATCTTAAGAACGATCTTCTGATAAACACCGGATAACACATTATCCAGAGAAGCATCATTCTTAATACTGTCCTCAATTTCCTCAAGGATCTGTTCGATGTAAATCTCATCCACTTCGTTGTTTTTCATCTGGGAACGGATCAAACGCAGATACGCCTTATTCTTGTCCGAAATCTTTTTCTTTTTGCCTGATTTCTTTTCCTTCTCTGCAGTTTCTGCCGCCTGCACCTGCTTCTCTAACAGTTTCTGCAAATCACTCAGCTTTTGCTCGATAGCGTTGGTCTGTGCCTCCGTCTCCTCCTTCACGGATTCTTTTTCTTCTAAGATCACCTGATTCTTTTCCGCAAGCACGCGCTTTGCAGCCTCTGCCTTCGCCGCCTTGGAATCCGGAGCCGGTGCCACATCTCCACGCATCGCCTCCTGCAGTTTTGCAAAATCAGGCATGTCCTTCGCTGATTCCTCCAAAACAAGTTCATCAACAGCAGCTGTCACCTCAACACTTTCCTTGCGGAAGAATTTTGCAAGCCCTTTTGGTATGTTCTTTTTTATATTCATGATCACCGCATCTCTCCCCAGTTCCTGTCTGGCAAGCTCCGTTGCCGCCTCTTCTGTTTTTCCGATATACTTTTTAATAATCACTATACTGTCACCATCCCAATTGATTGTAATTCAACGTCATTCTCAATCTCATTATAAGAAACAACGATCAAATCCCTGAATTGCTCTTCTGTAATCTTCTTGAAATACATTCGAACGATCGGCGAAGTGATGATGATCGGATTCTTGCCGAGTTCTTCCATCTTCTCCACCTCATCCCCGACAGATTCAAGGATTCCCTTTGTTCTGTCCGGATCCAGATTGATATATGCACCCTGCTCCGTCTGTTTGACAGAACTCATGATCTCCTGCTCAATCTTCGGATCAAGTGTCACAACACTGGTCATCTCATTTGCAGGGAAATACTTATTGGAAATCGCCCGCTTGAGACTCTGTCTGACATACTCCGTCAGTACATCAGTATCTCTTGTCGTTGTCGCATTATCTGCAAGTGTCTCAAAAATTGTTACAAGATCCCTGATAGAGATTCCTTCCCGCAAAAGATTCTGTAACACCTTCTGGATTTCTCCGACGCTTAGCATCTTTGGCACAAGCTCGGAGATCAATGTCGTATTCTGTTCCTGAATATTATTGATCAGGTTCTGTACATCCTGACGCGTCAGAAGCTCATCCAGATGATTTCGGATCACCTCCGTCAAGTGCGTTGCTATGATCGAAGGCGGATCAACCACGGTATAACCAAGTGATTCGGCACGCTCTCTCTGCCCCTCTGTGATCCAGAGTGCCGGAAGATGGAAGGACGGTTCAAAGGTCGGGATACCGGTAATCTCCTCCTCCACATATCCGGGGTTCATTGCCATATAATGGTCAAACAGGATCTCACCCTCACTGACAGGAACGCCCTTGATCTTGATCACATACTGATTGGGATTAAGCTGAATATTATCACGAAGACGTATCATCGGAACAACACAACCAAGCTCCAGTGCTATCTGACGACGAATCATAACAACACGATCCAAAAGATCACCGCCCTGATTGACATCCGCCAGAGGAATAATTCCATAACCAAATTCAAGCTCGATCGGGTCAACCTGCAGCAGGGAAACGACATTCTCCGGACGCCTGATCTCCTCCGCCGTCTCCTCCTCAGCAGTAACCTCCTCCTCGATCTCCTGCTCCTCCATCGAAGATTCCATAACTCGTCCAACTGCAATAAACATCACGGCATAAACAAGACAGATCCATGTCTGTAACGGCGTCGCAATGCCAAGAAATACCATCGTGCCACCCACGATATAAAGTACCTTGGGAATTGAAAACAATTGCCGCATCAGTACACCGCCAAGATCCGACTCCTTGGAAACCTTTGTGACAAGGATACCGGTTGACAATGAGATGATCAGTGACGGGATCTGTGACACCAGACCATCACCGATCGTTAAGATCGTATATTTCTGCAGTGCCTCATCCATACTGAGTCCCTGCATCATGATGCCAAGCACAAGACCTCCAACAAAATTGATCGCCGTAATGATCAGACCTGCCGTGGCATCTCCCTTAACGTACTTGGTCGCACCATCCATGGAACCGAAGAATGCAGCCTCATCCTGAATCTTCTGTCTGCGTTCCTTCGCCTGCTCATCCGTAATGGCTCCTGTATTCAGATCGGCATCGATCGCCATCTGCTTACCGGGCATGGCATCGAGCGTAAAACGTGCCGTCACCTCGGATACTCGCTCGGAACCTTTGTTGATCACGATCATCTGGATCAATATCAACACGACGAAAATGATTACGCCGACGATCAGATTACCTCCGCCGACAAAGTCACCGAACGTGGCAACAACATTACCGGCATATCCGTTTAACAGAATATTACGGGTAGATCCAACGTTCAGGGACAGACGAAACAGCGTTGTCATCAGCAGAATCGTCGGAAACGCTGACATCTGCAATGCCTCCTTGGAAAACAGTGCCGTAAAAAGAATGATCAGCGCCAGACTGATATTTAACAGGATCAAAAAATCCAGCAAAAGCGTCGGAATCGGGATGATCAAAAAGATAACCGGAACCAGTATGTATAATCCCAGCAATAAATCCGATCTCTGCATAGTAGTCGTTCTCCTTTTCTGTCTATATAAAGCTCTGCCCTGCGGGGAGCAGATCATAATCCACTAATTAACACGTCCTGTCAGACTGTATACATAAGCAAGAACCTCAGCCACCATCTGATACAGCTCCGGCGGTATCTCAGCTCCGATCTCCACATTGTGGTACAGCATCCTGGCAAGTGGCTTGTTTTCTACAATCTCTATGGCATTTTCCCGTGCCCTGTCCTTGATCTTCTGTGCCAGATAATCAGCCCCTTTTGCCACAACGACCGGTGCCTCATTCGTATCCTTATCGTACTTGATGGCAACCGCAAGATGGGTCGGGTTTGTAATGACCACATCTGCATTCGGCAGATCCTGCATCATCCTTCGCTGGGATGCCTGCTGCATTCTCTGCTTCTGCTGGCTCTTCACCTTCGGATCTCCCTCGGAGTTTTTATATTCGTCTTTAACCTCCTGCTTGCTCATCATCATATCCTGATGATACTTCCATTTCTGGTAAAACAGATCAAACATGGCGATCACTGCAAACAGTGCACTGATCCGGATCCCGACATTGATCACGGTATCTCCGATCACTGCGATTGCCTGCGGAAGCGTATACGAATACATCTTGTAGATCAAAGGCCACTGGTTCTTCAGATAAGAGTACACCACATAAGCAAGGATAACCACCTTCGCAATGGATTTGAAAAGATCCATGATCTTATCCTTGGAAAAGAGTCTTTTCATGCCTGTTACCGGATTAAACTTATCAAACTTCGGCTTCAGCGGTTCTGCCGTCACCTTCCATTTAACCTGAAAGACAATTGCAACGATCGTCACAACAAGTCCAACGATCATGATCGGAAATGCCGCCACAATAATATTCCAGAAAGATCCACGGATAATTGTTCTGGCGGTGTTAAGAGTAAACGGTTCACTCGTATAATCACTGATAAAACCGATTGTCTGTCGGAAACTTGTCATAAACCGGTTGCCGATAAATCCGACAAAGATCTTAAGCATAAAGAAAAATGCGAGAAGCGTTGCTGCGGTAACCACCTCGGTACTTCGCATAACCTGTCCCTTCTTGCGGGCATCCTCCAGCTTTTTGGCTGTCGGTTCTTCTGTTTTCTCGCCATCCTGTCCTTCCTTCGCAAACAACTGCAGATCATAGGACAGATAATAATGCTTTTCACATGCTTCCTGCTGCATAAATAATCCTCTCAAAAGATGTCTTCTATCTTAAGCCATAACTATTTTATACTATAACTCATTTTTCTCGAAATAGCAACGAGCATCCCTGCCTTTCTGTGACATATTCCTGTCGTTCTACGACTCAGGCAAGCTGCTCTACAAACAGTTTTGTCATCTTCTGCATCTCTACGAACAGGAAATCAACGATATTCGGCAGATATCCCATCAAAAGGAATAACAGAAACAGTCCGATAAAAACCTTTAGCTGTATACCGATCACAAACATATTCATCTGTGGAGCTACCTTTGCCAGTATTCCAAGCACCACGTTCACGATCAGAATGCAGGAAAAAATAGGCAGGATAATCCGAAAGCCTATGACAAAATAGTCCGTAATGTACGTTGTCATAACAGACAAAAAATCCCCCTTCAGATTCGCTCCTCCGATCGGGATCAGCTTATAGGAATCATAAATTGCATCGATCACGAAATAATGCATATCAGAAACAACAAATAATGCGAGGAAAAGCTGGCTGAATAAATTGGATGTGATCGTCGACTGCACATTCGTTGCCGGATCAAACTCCATCGCCATCGAAAATCCGATCTCCATATCAAACATGTTACCGGAAAAGCTCAGAATATACAGACAAAATCCCGATGCCAGACCGATGATCGCTCCGGTAATCCCCTCCTGAAGGATCAGTGCCGCATAACCGGCGATCCCCTGATAAGTGAGCCCGTTAAAATCAAGCAGATTAACTGCCACCAGTGAGAAGAAAAAGCTAAGTCCCATCTTTGTCATCCGCGGAAAGTTGCCGGAATTAAAAAAAGGCGCCGTCACCATCATAGATGCAATCCGGATAAAGACCAGAAGTATATATTCCAAATACTCTATCGTAAACTGCACGCAGCACCTCCTCCTTTCTCATCCGTCAACTATTTAATATACTGCGGTATGCTCTGTACCAATTGAACAAAAAGATCAGACATGCTGTTTAAGATCCAGCCGCCCGCTAATACCATCACTGCCATGATCGCAATAAACTTCGGCACAAACGTCAGCGTCTGCTCCTGAATAGACGTAATTGTCTGAAATATACTAATGATCAAGCCAACCACCAGGGAAACGATCAGCATCGGTGCGGAGGTCTTTACGATCACCCACACTACTTCTCTGGCAATATCGATCACAACATCTGCAGTCATTAGTTACTCCTCCTTATTCCGGCATCACCGGCTACTGAAATGAACGAACAAGCTGATCCACAATAAGATTCCAGCCATCTGCCAGCACAAATAAAAGTATCTTGAACGGCAGAGATATCGTCGTTGGCGGAAGCATCATCATACCCATCGACATCAGAGTAGATGCCACAACCATATCGATCACGATAAACGGCAGATAAATGACAAAGCCTATAATAAATGCCGTCCGAAGCTCGCTGATGATAAATGCCGGTATGATCGTTGTGATCGAGAGATCATCGTAATCCTTGATCTCATCCGACGAAGTATCGTTGATCTTCATGAACAGCTTCAAATCCTTATCTCTGGTCTGTCCCAGCATAAATTTGCGAAGCGGCTTAAGTCCTGCCTCCACGGCCTCCTTCTCTTCCATCTGTCCCTGTGTATACGGCTTTACGCCATCATCATATACCTGTGTAAATACCGGTGTCATGATTGCGATCGTCATGAAAAGAGCCAGACCAACAAGAACCTGATTCGGCGGTGTGGTCTGGGTACCGATCGCCGTACGCAGGAAATGAAATACAACGATAATTCTGGTAAACGAAGTCACCATGATCAGTATTGAAGGCGCCAGTGCCAGGATCGTCAGCATGATCAATATCTGCAGGGTTGATTCCAGACGGGTGCTTCCCAGATTGGACGAAATATTCAGATCAAAGGTATCATCATCCGCATCTGCACTTCCAGCGATCTCATCCTGCGTTGTCTGATCAACACGTTTGGCCGCTACCGAATATGCCGGTGCTGAAACAAAAAACACCAGCATAAAAACAGCAATCGTAAATAAACCTTTCCATATGGACTTACGAAAAAATAATTGTTTAAATCGACTCATTCTTAATCCCTTTTCTATTTCTCTTTCTTGTGATCGTCTGATGTAAATCTGCGTCCTGCCATTTCCTTAAAAATCTCCTGAAATGATCTTGTCTCCGTCTCGGTCTTCGGTTCAAATTCAATCTCATCCCCGGAAACTTCTGTCAGAAAACGGATATGATCCTTACAGACGGACACTGCGATATATTTCTGACCAATCCGTACAATGCATATCTGGCGGTTCGGTCCCATCGACAATGTATCGACAATCTCCATATTGTGGTTCTGTCTGCGGACAAAGCCCGATTGGGCATACCACCTCGTCACATAATAGGACGCCACCAGAATCAAAATGAATGCGATCAAAAGCATGCACAATTTAAAAAAACTGGCAAGTGCAGATTGACCAACTAACACTACAATCATATCTACACCTCCAGTTTATATTATCTTATTTGGAAATCTCGGTAATTCGAATACCGAAGTTCTCCTCGATCACGACAACCTCACCCTTTGCTACAAACTTGCCATTGACAAGAACATCGACCGGTTCTCCGGCAAGCTTATTCAGCTCAATGATCGTTCCCGGTGAGAAATCAAGAATCTCCTTAATGGACTTATTGGAACGTCCAAGCTCGACGGTAACTTCCAACGGAACATCCATGATCAGGTCTATATTTTCCTGCTGCATGAGCGGACTTACACCTGCATTGAACGGCTGGAACTGCGCCGGCTGTACGTTGACATTCGGTGTCGGCATCATATACGGCTGCTGCGGCATTGCCTGCTGCATCTGTGGCTGCTGAGCTGCCATATTCATATCCATTCCCATGCCCGGCATTGATGCTGTCTGCTCCGGCATCTGCTGAGGCTCCGGTGCCACTACAGGCTCCGGTTGTACCGGTTCCTGACCGATTCCAACCTCCCCGACAAACTTCTGATACAAATCTCTCGCAAAATCAAACGGATATAACTGCATGATCTGACTGTCCACAAGATCTCCAATCCTCATATCAAAGGAAACCTGCACCAGCTCGTCTGATAAAAAGTTGGATACTGTCACATCATCAATGCTGTCATTGAGATCAACCACACTTGCTGTTGGCGGGCTGATATCTACCTTCTTGTCTAACATGGAGGAAAGTGATGTTGCGGCAGAACCCATCATCTGGTTCATTGCCTCACTGATTGCACTGAGATGAAGCTCTGTCAGTTCTCCGTCTGTGTTAGAGCCATCGCCTCCCATCATCAGATCTGTGATAACCTTTACATCATGTTCCTTCAGGATCAGAACATTATTGCCTGAAATCCCGTCAATATACGAAATATGAATAAAAACACATGGTTTATCATACTGCGCTGAAATCTCATTGATCGTGACATAAGAAACCTTTGGCGTTGTGATTGTCACCTTATTATTTAACAGGGTCGACAGGGTTGTTGCTGCGGTTCCCATGTTAATATTGGCGATCTCACCAATTGCGTCACGCTCTGCGTCTGTCAACGTCATTGTCGACGATGGAGCTGCTGTCATTGTACTTGCGGCTCCTGTCAACGCATCAATTTCTTCCTGTGATAACATACCATCCATATATTTACTGCTCCTCCTTTACCACTGACGTCACCCGAACCGCATACGAATCCGAAATGGCACCCGGCAGTGCTCTGAATTTCATGATATTGCCAACATACACATCCAGTTCATCATCCACCCTGGAATCAAGCTTTACAATATCACCAATCTGGATATTCATAAAATCATTCACTGAGATCGTACTCTTTCCCAACAGAGCACGAATCGGTATCCTGGCACGACTGATGATCCCCTCAATCGCTTCCTGATAATTGTCCCCATCCTTCTCACGCATCGTAGAATACCAATACTTGGTATTTAATTTATCAATAACTGATTCCACGCAAGAATATGGAATACAGATATTCATCAATCCTTCTACCGTGCCAATCTTCATGTTCATGGTCACGATCGCCGTCATCTCACTTGGCGAAATAAACTGTGCAAACTGCGAATTGGTCTCAATCCGCTCAAGTCGTGGCTGAAGCTCGGTAACACTCTGCCACGGATCAACAAGAAGTCCTGTGCACACCTCCATGATGCGCTCCAGTATGATGAGCTCGATCTCGGTAAATTCTCTTGATTTCTCCAGAGGATTGCCACCGCCTCCAAGCATACGATCTACAATTGCAAAACCAAGATTGGATGCAAGTTCAATCAATATACTTCCACTCAACGGTGCAAAATCCACGACACCAAGAAGTACCGGATTTGATAAAGCATTCGAAAACTCAGAATATGTATTGGCTTCTGCATTCATGACCTCGATCTGCACAGACTTGCGCAGATATGCCGGCAAATTTGTTGACAGAAGTCTGCCGTAATTTTCAAATATAATCTCCAGTGTACGAAGATGATCCTTCGAAAACTTGGAAGGTCTGGCAAAATCATAATCCTTCACCGTAACCTTCGGAGTATCATCAATCTCATCAGGATTAATCTCACCACTATTTAATGCACTGAGCAAACTGTCAATCTCATCCTGCGATAAGACATCTCCCATTATCTTCACCTCACACCTGAACCCTGTCCGATTCCGTACAAAGCTCAGTCAAAATTAGCTGCTTCGTATAAACTCATTCATAATCATACCATATTCCGTATAAAAAGCAACCTTCTAATTATACACAAGATTCGTCAGGGAAACTTCTACGACAGCCTTGGAATCCAAAAGTTCCTGAATCTTGTCCAGTGCCTCCTTCTTGACAACCTCCTCCGAAATATTATCAACAGAATGCGACTGGATCACACTGCGGATCACATCGGTAAACTTGCTCTCATTGGCTTTGATCGTCTCACTGACATCCTTATAATCCTTTGCCTTCTTGTTGAGATATAAGGTGTAGCCGTCAATCATCGCATAATGCATCTTACCATCATCACCGGCAACAAGATTTAATGTCTGCTGGGATTCAAATGCAACCGAATACTGCTCCAGATCCTTGAGTGTATAATCCTGCGAACCCTCGGAATCACCCTGATCCAATTCCAGATTTAATACAGATGCGACCTGCGTGATCAGATTATTGGTCTTCTGAAATGTCGGAAGCATCACAAAAAACATGATCGCTGTCAGGATCACATTGATAACCGTCAATGCTGCGATGATAACACTTAATATATTTTTCTTCATAATATGATATTCCCAAACCTTTCTCTTTTATTAATGATCCAGCGACACTGCTTCCTAGTCAATATCACTGTAGATCTTGATCTCAACGCGCCGGTTCTTCGCCCTGCCTGCTGCTGTGGAGTTGTCTGCCACCGGATCAACATAGCCTCGTCCGGAAGCCTCCATATGCTTTTCGCTGAGTCCCTTCTCATCCACAAAATACTCCAACACCTTTGTAGCTCTCGCTGTGGAAAGCCAGCGGTTGCTAGGAAATTCTCTTGTGTGGATCGGAACATTATCCGTATGACCCTCGATCTTGATCTGACGGTCCTTATAATTCTTTAATATGTATGACACACGGCTGAGAATCGTTTTGGCACCCTTTCGGATCTCCGCACTTCCCGAATCAAACAGGACTCCTCCGCTCAGAGAGATCATAACATACTGATAATTCTCATCCATCGTTACGCTGACCGCATCCTCGATCCGGTTATTCTCTGTCTTCTCGACCACATCGCTGTAAAGCTTTCTGGTATCCTTTTCCTGCTTTTTCTTCTGTTCTGCCATCGGATCTTCTGAATCCGTATCCTCCGAAGCCTTTCCCATATCCGAATAATACTCGTCGAGATTATTCAGCTGTGTCGCTCCGCTTGAGATCAACTGACCCTCGCCGATCGACTGCGCTCCGCCGCTGAATATACTGAAGCTATTGGACATGGATGCCACCAGTTCGGAATACTTAACCTCATCCACCGAAGACATGGAATACAAAAGCACGAAAAAGCACAGAAGCAGATTCATCAGATCCGAGAACGTGTCCTTCCACAGGTCTGTTTTGATTTCTTCCTCTTGTTTTTTCTTTGCCATTATGCCTCACCACCTTCAGCGGCTCCTCCGTCGCCATCTCCCATATTATTGCGGATCTGAGGTGCCAGGAATGATTTCAGCTTCTCTTCAATGACACGAGGGTTCTCACCTGCCTGAATAGATAACAGTCCCTCGACCATAATCTCCTTCATCGTGATCTCCAGTGCGTTATTCTGCTTTAATTTAAAGGAAACCGGCACACAGAGCCAGTTTGCCAGAATAGAACCGTAGAATGTCGTAATGATAGCGACACCCATGTTCGGACCAAGCTTACTCATGTCGTCCATGTTATACAACATATTTACCAGTCCCATCAGGGTACCGATCATACCCCAGGCAGGACCCATACTTCCCAGATTTGCCCAGAATGAAATCTTCTCATTATGTCTGCCCTCAATTGCAGAAAGCTCTGTCTCCATAATACTTCGAACAAGCTCCGGATCTGTTCCGTCAACGATCAGCATGATGCCCTTTTTTAAGAATTCATCATCTACATCATTGGCAGCCTCCTCCAGTGCCAGAAGACCTTCCTTACGTGCAATATTGGATAAACGTATAATGTTTTCAATGACATTTACCTCGTCTGCCTTCGGCACCTTAAATGCCAGAGAGATTGTCTTTATACACTTTCCCATCTCCGGGATACTTTTCGCCTGTGTGAGCATACAGCCAAACGCACCACCAAAGGTAACGATAAACGAAGCAGGATCCACAAAGTTACCAAATGCGGTAACACCACCGGATGAAATAATACCAATAATACAACATGCGATACCGATGACGAGTCCCACTATTGTAGCTATATCCATTTTTTCCACCACCTTATGTATGATTAGTCAATTCGTAATGAATTGCACTCACTCCTATATGATTTTACTAGATTTTTTACTTCTTGTCTACTTTCTTTTACAATTATTTTTTTTCCGGTGGTCAGAGTAATGATCGTGTCCGGAGTCTCTTCGACCGTCTCGATCAGATCTGCATTTACCGTGATACTTCCGCCGTTCATTTTGGTTACATCAATCATATCTGCAGCCTCCTTTCTGTCTTCACTTCTGTAAAGCAACTCTGTAAAACAACAGAAAATGAGCGGTATCGCACAAAATCATACCGCCCATCATCCGCTATATTCCACATTGCCACAGTAAAATCAACAGCATCACCTGTTGTGTACCGGAAATACTTTCTAAAGAATCACATCCGCCGCCGTTTCATCGCCTGACGGAATGCTGCCGCAATGCTAAATTACTGCTTACTATCTCTTAAGATTTACAAGTTCCTCAAGCATTGTATCTGAGGTTGTGATAATACGTGAGTTTGCCTGGAAACCACGCTGTGTCGTGATCATGCTTGTAAACTCAGAAGCAAGATCTACGTTGGACATCTCAAGTGCACCTACCGTGAAGCTTCCTGTCTTTGACACTTCCTCCCCGATGCCATCGAAAAGACCGGAGTTTAAGGATGCCTTAAACAGACTGTCGCCTTCAGCCTCGAGACCGGACGGATTGGAAAAGCTTGCCACACAGATCTGTGCCAGACATTTTGTCTCGCCGTTTGTGTATTTACCATACACCTTACCGGTATCGTCAACAGAAATACCACTCATGGTTCCGGCATAATTTCCGGCATTTTTGCCATCCTGACCACCTCTCTTGTAGGTTGTCTCACAGGTACCGCCCTTAGAATACTGTGTCAGAGAGGAGAAGTCAAGTTCGATACCACCGTTATCGTTTGCGGCATCGTACTGTGGAAATGTGCTGTCATTGCCGACATGCTGAGGATCATCGCCCTGAACGACACTGAAGTTAATGCATGTTTTTGCATAATCCTTGTTGGTACGGTTTGGTGTCACCTCTGTACCATTTGCTCCAACTGTGTACTTAGCGTCTACAGCCGCAAAGGTACCTGCCTTACTGTTGAAAAGCAAAGGCACTTGTGTTGATTTCAGACGAAACTCCTTTGTCTCGGTATTCACACCGTTTTCAATGCCGTCTCCATTCACGGAGTCATCAACACCAAAGCTTGCACCGGTACCGAAAGTGATTTTTGCGCCACTGTTGACATACTTGATGGATCCATCTGTCTGTGGCTCTTCCTTCAGGAAAATAGATTTGCCCTCAGAGTTATATACATCTGCCACACGGACCGTATACGGTACAAGTGAATTTTCTGCCGCATCATCAGCCACCTCGTCCTTGGTAACCATCATCTTAACCGTGTAAAGCTCACCCAGCTTATCATAAAAGCTGAAGGTCATTGGAACACCACCGCTCACAATCGTTGTTCCGTCATCACCATAAACCGGTGTGAGGTTCTTGTCGTTCGGATCAATATTTCCAAGGATCGTCTCTGCCGTTGTTGCTGTTGGTGCTGCAGAGGTCTGCTTTGCTGTCATGATCTTCAGATCGGTTGCGATATCCTTAATGATATTTCCATCATCATCTGCCATCCAGCCCTGAACGATACCGTTGTTGGTCGTACAGTAGAGATTACCGGATGGATCTACGTTCAATGCACCGGACTTTGTGAAATACTGCTCACCGTTTACATTGACAACCAGGAAGGACTCACCGTTGATCGCTACATCAAGTGCACGGTTCGTCGTTGTTGTACCACCGTTCTCTGTCACATTTGTTGTGATAGATGCTACCAGACCACCAAGACCGATCTGCTTTGCGTTAGTTCCGGCTGTGTTGGTCGTCGCATTCGGACCGGTTGCCGGTGAAAGTGTCTGATAAAATGTATCCGAAAAATTAACAGTGCTGGACTTAAATCCAACGGTATTGACATTGGCAATGTTGTTACCAATTACATCCATTTTGGTCTGGTGTATTTTCAAACCTGCAACACCAGAGTAAAGTGATCTCATCATAATTAAAACCCTCTTTTCTGCACACATTGTCCTGCCAAAGCCCGAGCGAGGTGTGCGTTCTCAGGCTTCCCACGGTAAAACCCGTATCTTTCGCTGCAGGAATGTCACAAAGATCCGTCTGTCAGTCAGGATCTCATGCCTCCAAAAGGTCCGGCATCTGACATTCACTTTCATTATCCGATCACAGCTCCATCGATGTTCGTAAATACAGAATCTGAACTGTCACCGAGTGCTGTAACCACTGTGTTATTCTTGACATTGACGATAAACGCCATATTGTCAACCATTACCAAAGACTCTCGAATTCCCTTTTCCCGTGCCTTTGTTGTACCACTTTCCAATCGCTCCATCTGCGTCTCCGACAAATTGATGTTGCGGTTTGCAAGCCGTTCATTGGCATGCTTGGAAAACTTCAGTCTGCCGGCATCCCGACTCTGTTCTGCCGTATCTAAAATCTTCTGAAAGGATACCTCACTGCCCGAGGAATTCTCTCTGCCTGTGGCTGTTTTTCTCTGCAGCAACTGTCCCGCCATCGCATCAATGGAGGAATAATTTTTATTCAGCTTTTGCATCACATCCACTCCTTTGCCTTAAGCCTGCTTGTTTTCTTCGCTGTTACCGGTTTTCTCACCTTTGGCAGCTCCCTCATCCTTTACAGTCTCTTCGCTTTCCACACTTCCCTTGATCGTCAGTGTGACACTCTGATAATCTACTGTCTTATTCTGATCATCAAAACCGATTCCAACGACATACTTGCCAGCCGGAAGATTTGCGAATGCACTCTTATGGATCGTCAGCACGCCATTCTTGTAACTCATCTTATCCGAGTTGATCTTGGTGGTTGTGCCATCTTCTGCCATCAAAGCCACCGCAACGCCGGTTGCCTCATATCCGTTTGATCCCATATTAATGCCTGTAATCTGAACATTCTGTGGATCATGATGCAGATATGTGATCTCCTGCTGCTTTACTGACGGAACATACTGTGATATCAGATATGACTCGTCAATGACTTCAACAATGTCATCATAGGAATACATCTCACCGTTTACGGATACATACGGCTTTCCGTTCTCCATCTTGACATACTCAACCATTCCCTGCACTTCATTTTCTGCGCCTGTATTGGATGTCTCAATGATACGTACCTGCTTGCCAACCAATGTGTACGCTGACGTGTTGGTTGCTGTGCTGTTTAAGTTCTGCATCTGTTCCAGAGATGAGAACTGTGCAAGCTGTGCCACATATTCTGTGTTTGACTCAGGCTCCAGTGGATCCTGGTACTTCATCTGTGTTACAAGAAGCATCAGAAAATCATCCTTATCCAGTGCGGAGCCGGTTTTCTTCTCGGTTTCCTGTGAGGTTTCCGAAATGTTTACCTGTCCGTTATTGACCGGTGCAACTAAACTCATATTTCCTCCTTTCCTGCAAACTGCATTATGCTGTAAAATCTACAGTGGAACCACTCCCTACCGAAGTTCTTCCGGAAAGCGGCTCTTCCACGGTATCTGCCGTTTCTTCGTCTTCCGCCTCAAAATCAAAGCGGGCTCTCTTGCCATTGCCCTGATTGAACTCCTTCTGATCACCGGTGTCTGCCTGACCACTTTGTGAAAATGTGAAATCCGATACGGATACCTCTACGGCATCCACTTTAAGATTCCTCTGCTCCAGATTCTCTCTAAGGGAAATGATCTGACTCTCCAGTGCGGCTCTTGCCTCTTCGTTCTGTACGGTAAAGTTCGCCGTCATCACACCCTCACGACTGGTAACACTGACAAGCATTTTGCCAAGACGTTCCGGATTCAGCTGCATCTCCAATGTCGTCTGACCATCCTGCATAGAGGATTGAAGTTTCTCTACCACCTGATTGACGATATCGATCATCTGCTGCATATTCACCGGTTCTGAAATCTGCTCTGCCTGATTGGCTGCCTGTACCATATTCTTCACAAAGTTCAGCATAGTGCCTTCCTGTTGTGAAATTGCCGGTGCACTATCCTCACGATATGACGTCTGCGCTGCTGTCTGTTGATTCCACATACTTTCGCCTGCCGAAGCTCCCTGTGAACCGGACTCTGACATTGCATCCATCGTTCCGGCAGAAAACTCCTGTGCCGTCTTCGCAGCATCTGAAATCACAGAATCCGTTTCGTCCGCCTGAGACACAGTCTCATTGAACTGCTTCGGGAAAGTTCGTGTATCCTGTACATCTTCTGCCAATCCGCCCTGTAAAGCATTTGTCAGCACGACCTCTTCCGACGTCTGCCCCTGCGCCAGCAAAGAATCCGAAATTTCAGATTCTTCCACCGCATCCGACTGTGCCGTAAGCTGATCCATGATCTGCTGTAACAATTCGTCCACAGACAGATCCGATGCTGCATCCGCAGTATCAAGACCGATCAGAGCGTTCCAGTCAATATCTGATAGTGCATCTGTGAGCTGTGTAAACTGATCCATAAGCGTTTCCCTGGTAAGCAGCTCTGTCATATCCGTACCTCCTCCGGCAAGTACAACAAACTGCTGCAGCACCTCCGGCTGTAAAAGCTGTATGGCTGTAATTCCCATCGCTGCCATCGTCTGTGTGAATGTATCCTCATCCATATTCATCACATCTTTTACGACACTTTCAATCTCCTTTTGAACCTTGGCAAAATCCTGTGCGGAAAATGTCTTATTCTGATCTGCAACTGTGCTTTGTCCGGCATTTTGAACATTCTGGCTTGTTGTATCAGAAGTGGTAAACGCATCGTCACTGCGGACTGCTTTCCGGTTCTGTCTGACACCTGAGGTTCTGCCGATATTATCCATCACAGAAGCTGTACTTTTAAAACTGTCGTCCCCCTGCGTCCCGGCCATAAATGATCCAAAACTTTCCGTAATCTTCTTAGAAGGCTCTGCTGTCCGGACTTTTGCTGCTGTCATCCCGTTATCCGGCATGATTGCATTTACGCTCTGCATTCTTTCACCTCCTTTCTGTCGTGTCTTTATCTATGTCAACGGATTACTCCGAGGACAACTAATTCACTGCCGAAATCTTTTTGGTGATCTGTGCGGCATACGCACTGTCCATCTGCTCTAAAATTGCTGCAGCTTTCTTCTCCTGCATGTTCTGCAGAATATCACACACAAGATCCAGATCCTCTGACATTTCTGACAAACGGACAGCTGCCGCTGCCGCATCCATATTGGCATAATAGGTTCCAAGCGTTTCTGCTTTCTTGGTATACTGCTGCTTCTTGATCACCTGACGATATATCTTCTCGGCATTATCAGGCTGGATCTGCTCATAATACTGCTGATATTCAGAGATATCCGGTGCCTTGTCGTTAAAAACAACCTTTTCGTCAAATTCCTGTACCCGCTTATTAAAGGAGTCTTCGGAATCCTTATATTTCTGGAGCTTCTTAACCTGTGCTTCCAGATCTGCTATGTAATCTGCATTGGCATTTGTTGTTCCGTTTTCAGAAGCAAGCTGGCTTTCCAGCTCCTTGATCCGAGCATTGGCAGACTTTAATGTATTATACTCATAGTTGCCTTGCCGTGCCTGCTCCTCCTCGGATGGTGTCGGCAAAATGCGGTTTACAACCGGCACATCCTTCAATGCCGGATATAACACCTTGCTTCCGATGCCGCCGACATCAAACTTAATCAGGCATGCAAAAATGATCAGCCATATGGCAACGATCGCAAGAGCGATCAGAACAGTAACAACTCTGCTCCCGCCTTTTTCTCTTTCTAACATATTATCGTCATTTTTTGCCATTATACTTACCCCTCTCTGTCCGCTTTCCTGCCAAACCGGAAGCTGACCAGTTCGTTGATTTCTTTCTGTTCTTCCGCATTCTGTTCCTTTTTGAACTCTTCAAATGCGTTTTCTTTAAGTTTCTCGTAGGTTTTGCGTTCCTTCATCGCTTCATTCAGTTTTTCTCTTGCCTGATCCACCTGCCTCTGCTGATTGATCACGGCAATTTTCTGAAGATTAATATTATATTTGATATTCTCTACTGCATCCTCCAGTTGACGGATCCGCAGCAGTTCAAGCACTGCGCTCACCTGTTCCTTAAGCTGTGTCTGCTTCTGTTCCTTATACCGGATCAGATCATCCAGCTTCTGCTGTTCCTGATGCAGTCTTGCCATCTGCACAGCATATTCCGCCCTCGCCTGATCCTCCAACTTACACTTGATCTGCAGAATGCTTTCCATAGAAAATACAAAACGCGCCATGTATTATCATCCTTCCTCCGGAAACAGTTCTTCCAGCCGTCTGATGCTCTCCTCAAAGCTGATCTTCTCATATACATCCTGCTGCAAAAATTCATTTACCGCATCAATCTTAGATAATGCATAGTCGATCGACGGATTTGAGCCTGCCTTATAGGCTCCGATGTTGACAAGATCCTCCGCCTCAGAGTAGGTCGCCAGGACATTTTTGAGCTGGCCGGATGCCTTTTTGTGCTTGCTATCCACGATACTGCTCATAACACGGGAAATACTCTGCAGCACATCGATCGCCGGATAATGGTTCTTCTGTGCGATCTTGCGGTCAAGAACAATATGACCGTCCAGAATACTTCTCGCTGTATCGGCGATCGGTTCGTTGAAATCGTCCCCGTCAACAAGCACAGTGTAAAGTCCTGTGATCGACCCCTTATCCGAACGCCCGGCTCTCTCTAAAAGCTGCGGCATCTCACCGTAAACACTCGGTGGATACCCTCTTGACACCGGCGGTTCGCCGGATGCCAGTCCAATCTCTCTTTGTGCCATCGAAAATCGTGTCAGCGAATCCATCATCAAAAGCACATCTCTGCCCTGATCCCGGAAATATTCTGCCACGGCTGTTGCCGTCATGGCAGCCTTCTTACGGATCAATGCCGGTTTGTCGGAGGTTGCCACGATCACCACTGACCGTTTCATGCCCTCCGGTCCAAGATCTCTTTCAATGAACTCCCGCACCTCACGGCCTCGCTCGCCGATCAGGGCGATCACGTTGATGTCTGCCTTGGTGTTACGTGCAAACATACCCATCAGGGTACTCTTACCGACACCACTTCCCGCAAAGATACCGATACGCTGTCCCTTTCCAACCGTAATCAGACCATCGACCGCCTTCACACCAAGCGGAAGCACTGTATCGATCAACTCTCTGGTCAGGGGATCCGGCGGCTCTGCCTGTACGGAATAACCACAGGTACAGTTAAGTCCGGATCCGTCGATCGGATTCCCCAGACCGTCAAGAACCTTCCCTAAAAGTTCATCTCCTACCATAACCTTTAGCGGCGCTCCGGTATTCTCCACACGGCTTCCCAGACCAACACCTGTCGTCTGGTCATAGGGCATCAGAAGCACCCTGTCGTCACGAAAGCCAACTACCTCTGCATTGATCACCTGATTATGATCCTTTGTAATAATATGGCAAAGATCGTTAAGCTTTGCCGATGGTCCGATAGACTCTACGGTCAGCCCCACAACCTTTGCCACTTTTCCAAGTTTCTTTTCGTAGGACTGGTTCAATAAAATATTATATTTGGATAAATCAATATCAACCATCCTTATTCCTCCAGTCGCTTTCCTCTACATGATCGTCAGCATACGGATCTGATCCTTCAGATTCTGGAGCTGCACATCCAGACTGCAGTCGATGATCCTCTGATCCGTCTCAATAATGCACTGGTTCTCCTGCAGACTGTCATCCTCTGTAATATCAAAATCCACCTCTCCCGAAACACAGGATCTAAGCTGCTCCTTCTGTGCGGATACCGTCAGCATGTCCGGCTTGGAAACACGCAGTGTCACGGATTTTGTTTTCTCAAGCTGATTGAGTGCCTGATGGATCAGATAAACGATCACGTCCTTTTTATCTTCACAGAGTACACCGGTAATCTTCTCGATCAAAGCCCCCATCAGTTCTGCATATTTCGGTTCCAGCGCCTCTTCCTGTTCTTTTAATTTCTGCTGCTGTTGTTCAAACTGCTCCTGCTGTCTGAGTGTTTCCTCCTGTAAGTGCTTAAGCGCCTCTGCCTGCCCCTGCTCAAAGCCGGCATTACGACCTTCCTCCTGTGCCTGCTGACGGATCTCATCTGCCTGCTCTCTCGCAGTCTGAAGGATCTCCTCCGCCTGCGCTCTTGCGTCCGCCAGCATGCTTTCCATCTCCAGAGAGGTCTCCTCCTGAACACGTGCACGCTCCTCTTCACGGACATCCTCCATATTAAGGACATTCATTCCCTGCTGAAATTCTCCGACCGGTTCCGTTTCTTCCGGATCATTCACCGAAGAAGCCTCAACCTGCTGCAACAGCTCCGGTGCAAACTGTACGACATGATCATCGGAGTTGATCACTCGTGTATCGTCCTGATCCATCTGAAAATAAACAGATTTAATCAAATTAGACAACGATCTCGTCACCTCCACCTCTGGAAATGATGATCTCCCCGGAATCCTCCAGCTTTCGGATAATATTTACAATCTTCTGCTGAGCCTCCTCAACATCCTTCATACGAACAGGTCCCATAAACTCCATATCTTCCTTGATCATTGTAGCAAGACGCTTTGACAGGTTGCCAAAGATCAGGTTCTGAACCTCCTCGTTTGATCCCTTCAGTGCAACGGCAAGCTCGTTATTGTCAACCTCACGAAGCACACGCTGTACGGAACGGTCGTCCAGAGACAGAATATCCTCGAACACAAACATTTTCTTGCGGATCTCGTCGGCAAGCTCCGGATCCTCGATCTCCATACTCTCCATAATATGCTTCTCGGTTCCGCGGTCTACAGTATTCAAAATATCGACAATGGCATCCACACCACCAACGATCGTGTAATCCTGATTAACCAGTGAGGCAAGCTTCTGTTCGAGCACCTTCTCCACTTCCTTGATCACATCCGGCGATGTACGATCCATCTGCGCAATACGTTTTGCAACATCTGTCTGCTTATCCGGCGATAATGCAGAAATGATCACGGATGCCTGTGCTGAGGACAGATA
Source organism: Jutongia sp. (assembly GCF_057878315.1). Taxonomy (NCBI): domain Bacteria; kingdom Bacillati; phylum Bacillota; class Clostridia; order Lachnospirales; family Lachnospiraceae; genus Jutongia; species Jutongia sp. The sequence goes on from NZ_DBLXSO010000010.1 coordinate 58,357, forward strand.
AGACAGGATCAATGCGATTGTCTGCGGATGCTCGTCCTGAATAAAGTTTAAAAGCTGGCTGGCATCTGTTTTGCGTACAAACTCAAATGGACGCACCTGCAGGGAGGCTGTCAGCTTGCCGATAACATCCCTTGCTCTCTCGGCTCCAAGTGCCTTCTCCAGAAGATCCTTCGCATAGCCGATACCACCCTCAGCAATATACTGCTGTGCCAGACATACCTCATAAAACTCATCCATAACCTTATCCTTCACAGCCGGGGAAACACTTCTTGTATTGGCGATCTCCAGTGTGATCTGTTCTATTTCGTCTTCCTTCAAATGCTTAAATACAGATGATGATTTGTCCGGTCCCAGTGCGATCAAAAGGATCGCTGCTTTCTGGATTCCTGATATTTCCTCTGATTTTGCCATTTCACCCTCCATCTCTGCCCTGACGGCAGCTTTTGTCATCACCGTCTGTCTTATACGGCAGGCAGTGTTCTTTCCTCTTTCCGTGCGAAATCTATGATTTCGCTGTTTATAGCGGATAAAGGAATTGCATCTGCAATTCCTTTAATATTCCTGTCATTATTCCCAGTCATCTGAGATCCAGTTACGCAAAAGCTGCGCCACCGCTTCCGGATTTTCATCGACAAACTTCTCGATCATCTTTCTTGTCTCAGACTTATCACTGAACTCAATATCCTCCAGTGACTGGTTCTCTTTGGTTGTCGCAAGAAGCTGCTCCACAGAAAGCTCAGGCTCCTCGTCCGTAACTGCAACCGGTGCGGTTCCGCGGACAACCACAAAGATCAGCAGTGCAATGATCAGTACCGCAAGTATGATCATCAGATAATCGGAGATACTGTGTCCTTTGGATGTCTTCTGAACAAACTTCGGAACCTCATATCCGACAACCGTGATCGAATTTGCAGCCACGCCGGACGCACTTGCCAACAGCTGGATCTCACTGTTTGGAACCGTAAAGGTATTGGTGGTATTATGCTGTGCCATAAACTCATCAAAGGTCATGTTGTCCAGAGTACCATCCTTCTCAAGCTGTGCCTCGTCATACACAATATAGCGTGTCACAACAATACCAAGAGAAGACTTGTCTAACTCAATTGCCGGTTTCTCCTGCTTGATATTCTCGATCGTCTCATCGGTCAGAAGACCGGTCAGCTTCTCATATTCCTGCGAGGAGCTGTTGGAGTTGCCATCATTGATCACATAATCCGTCTCATCGTTATCATTGGAATCGGTTCCCGGAATACCACTTACCGTACCGGAAGATCCCTCATTTTTAGAATGAATATAGTTGGTTGGATAGCCATAATCCCTGCCGTCTGCCACACTATAGGTCTTGGTCAGACGTTCGATCTTATCCATATTGAACTGGATGCCCTGTGTTCCCACCTGCACATCATCATAGCCACAACGTACAAGCAGATCGACCAGATTGGAAGCAATCGTATTGCGCAGACGTTCACAGTATTCCGTAGAACCACCTGTCAGATCACCGCCCAACCCGTCACTTGTAAATCCGTTATAAAGGCACTTGCCGTTGTAATCATTGATGATCACATGATCTACGTCCGTTCCTACCGCATTGGCAAGCCAATAAGCTAGATTCTGCGCCACATCCGAAGTAAGCTGCTTCTCATTTTTTTCATTGACCTGAACCATTGCAGTCACTGATGTGACATTTTCCTCGTCCAGAATGCTGTAGGAGCTTTCCGGAACATCAATAAACACCTTGGCATCATCAATAAACGAGTACTGAACCATACTCGCCTTCAGCTCGCTCTGTAATGCCAGAACTCTCTTCTGGCTCTTCTCACTCTCCGTGGTCGAGATACTGTTATCAAACGCCTTATCCCAGGTATATCCCTTGTCTGTGAGATTATTATCACTCATGCAGTAAAACGCCTTTGTCATATCCTCATCATGAACATAAAGCGTCAGACCATCCTTCGAACTCTTGTTTGCAATACCCTCATCGTCCAATGCCTTCACCATGCTGGAGGCATCCTCCAGATTGCCAAACTGCTGAAATCTGCTCCAAGTCGGTCTTGATATCAGATACGTCATCACACCGATCAGAACAAGAACCACACAGATCACTGCAATGATGATCGTTTTCTGTCTGCTCGAATATCTATTCCAAAATTCCACAAGCTTTGCCGGAATTTCCTGTACTCTTTCCTTCATAATACTACTCTCCTAATCTTTGTCTGTCTCCCGAACCTGATAATCTTACCCTGCCCTGCGGTGCATCATACAGCTGCACGTTAGAACTGCAGATTCATCAGCTCTCTGTACCCCGACATGAAGGAGTCTCTCACAGCAACAACATACTGCAGCGAAATATTGGCTTTCTGCTGCGCGATCTGAAGGTCATGGATGCTCTCTGTCTCGCCCATGGAGTATTTCATTTCCTCGACCTCTGCCGCATTACTGTAGTCGTTTGCATCACTGATCATGTTGGCTGCCGAATTAAATACCGCCTCAAAAGCACCGTTTCTCTTTACGCTTCCTGTCGAAGTATCATCCAGGGAAGACGAGAGCTCCGGCACTTTAAATGCATTGATCAGATCCACATTTGATAGTGCTGATAATTCCATATATACTCTCCATTCTTATGCAAATATTATTTGCCAATCTCTAATGCCTTCAATGCCATATTCTTGGCAGCATTAAAAGCAGTAACATTGGCTTCATAGGAACGGCTGGCATCGATCATGTTTGTCATCTCTGTCACCGTGTTGACATTCGGATAGGTCACGTATCCATTCTCATCCGCGTCCGGATTGGATGGATCGTATACCATCCTTCCTTCGGTATCCGTATCCTCCGTGATACGGCTGATCTTAACGCCATTGCCAACCTTTCCATACATTCCTGCCGCATTGGTCAGGGCATCGTCAAATGAATAGTATGCCTTTTCCTGAAATACGACTGTTTTGCGCTTATAAATATTGCCATCTGCATCGCGGGTAGAATTAACGTTTGCGATATTCTGTGATATCACATCAAGACGTGTCCTCTGCGCCGTCATGCCACTGGCACTGATATCAAATGATGAAAATACACCCATATTCTATAATCCTTTCCATTCGTATCATCCGGTCTGCTCTATGTATCAGTTACCGCTTCCGTTCTTGCAGACACTGCGCAGTCTCGAAAACTCCTGCGAAACCGAATCGAGCACCGTATAATACTTGATCTGATTCTGTGCCAGATAAGAATTCTCCGTGTCAATATCTACATTGTTTCCATCCAGACGATAGCTTACCGTGCTGTAATCCGTATATATACTGCCGTTGAGCAGATCAAGCTCCGCGTCTGCCACTGCATCATCCAGAGACTCTCCGCCGGTCAGCTGCTCCTCCAGATAACTCTGGAACGTCACATCCTTTCTCTTATAGGTCGGTGTGTCCGCATTAGCAATATTGTTGGAGATAACAGAATGCCGCAGCCAGCTTGCATCTGCGGTCTTCTCCAATATATTGATATAGTTAAATGCACCTGATGAAATCATCGAAAACCTCCTCGCTATATGTGAAAAGTATAAAAACAACAATATATGCCGTTATTATAAACCCAATTACACTACATATAATTATAAAGTAATTCATAAAAAATACAAGACCTATTTACAGATTTTGCTCTTCCATACAACTCCGGATCATCTCAGGCGTAAATCGTTCATTCAGCAAATGAATGCTCGTCCCCTTCATGCCGCCAGATTTTGTATTGATAATTCCCGCACTCTCACACTTTCTAAGTCCGTTTACGATCACCGATCTCGTTATCCCAACCTGATCGGCAAGACGGCTTGTCACAAGCATGTCGGAATCATTCTCTTCCAGCTCATCGAGCACATACAGCATCGCCTTTGCCTCAAGTCTGGAAAGCGTCCGTATCGCTGCCCGGACATCATTCTCTTTGTGCTGCTCCTCCGAGAGTTCTTCGCTTTCTGCCCGCTGCATAGCAAGTCCGATCACGGTCATCCCATACTCCATCAGGATAATATCATCAATCGAAAAGGCTCCTGCCTGACGATACACAAAAAGCGTTCCCAGACGCTTTCCTGCCATGTTGACCGGAGCCACCATTGCCTGATAATCCTGTACGCCCTCAAATGAAAAACCTAATGTCATCAGATTGACATTCTCCTTCGTGGAGAGAATATTTAACATCCGTTCGTGGATCTGCCGTTCAAAATAGCTTCCATAAGCAACTCCTCTCATCTGCGGGATCACGGGGATCTCCTTGCGAAGGCGCATCCCAAGCACCTTCCCCTTACGGCTGAGCAAAAGCACATTGACCTCCATCTCCTGAGAAAGCATACGACAGAAATCGTTAAAATCTACCTTATCCGACTCCTGACGGTTTAACAGACGGTATATTTTCCGCGTTTTATCCAATAATTCCAAACTCATAGTAAATCCCTGTTCCTTCTCCATTGGCAAGCCTGCAAATGCTTAACCATAAACGTATCTGTAATATGCACCCCTGCATAAAAACTTAGTCTTCCTTCGGCTTCGCCTCAACATATCCGCACTTTTCATCCATACAGACAAGCTTGCTTCCCTTCTCTAACATAAGACCACCGCACTTCGGACACTTCTTTACAGACGGCTTCTGCCATGTCATAAAATCGCACTCCGGGAAATTCATGCAGCCAAAATATCTTCTGCCCTTACGGCTCATCTTCATCACAAGATCACCGCCGCACTTCGGACAGTCCACACCGATCTTCTCAAAGAACGGCTTCGTATTGCGGCACTCAGGGAATCCCGGGCAGGCAAGGAACTTCCCGTGTGGTCCGTACTTAACAACAAGATTTCTGCCGCATTCCTCACAGATCACATCGGTCACCTCGTCCTCGATCGTAATCTCCTCAAGTTCCTTCTGGGCAATCTCCACTGCCTCTTTCAGATCCGGATAGAAGTTTTCGATAACGGTTTTCCATTTTACGGTGCCATCCTCAACACAGTCCAACAGTCCCTCCATGGCTGCCGTAAAGTTAACATCCACAATACTCGGGAATGACTTCTTCATGATGCTGTTGACCACCTCGCCAAGCTCTGTCACATACAGCTGCTTCTGCTCCTTCGCCACATAATGACGGTTGATGATCGTGGAGATCGTTGGTGCATAGGTGCTTGGGCGTCCAATACCAAGCTCCTCCAGCGTCTTTACAAGGGATGCCTCAGTAAAATGTGCCGGTGGCTGTGTAAAATGCTGCTTCTTCTCCAGATTGTCCACTTTCATGGCTGCACCCTTCACAATATTCTTGGAGAGTGTCTTCTTGTCAACCTTATCCTCATCGGTCTGGTAAACATTCAGATAGCCCTGGAATACCACTTTGGAGGAGGAAGCCGTAAAACGATATTTATCGGAATCAATCTTTACAGAGGTCGTCTCATACTTTGCCGCTGCCATCTGACTCGCAATAAAACGCTTCCAGATCAGCTGATACAGACGAAACTGGTCTCTGTTTAAGGATTCCTTCACCTGAGCCGGTGTCAGATCAATATAGGAAGGACGAATTGCCTCATGCGCATCCTGAATCTTCTGTCCGGACTTCTTCTGTGCCGGATCACCTGCTAAATATTCCGCCCCGTAATTCTCGGTAATATAATCCTTCGCTGCTGCCTTTGCTTCCTCACTGATACGTGTGGAATCGGTACGAAGGTATGTGATCAGACCGATGGTGCCTCTGCCTTTCACGGCAACACCTTCATAAAGTCCCTGTGCCAGACGCATCGTCTTCTGTGTTGAGAAGTTGAGTGTCTTAGCCGCCTCCTGCTGCAGTGTACTCGTTGTAAACGGCAGTGGAGACTTCTTGGTACGCTGCGATTTCTTGACATCCTCCACCTGGAAGCTTGACTTTTGCAGAGAAGCGATGATCTCATCCATCTCGTTCCCGGTTTCGATCGTCATTTTCTTGGAATGTGTTCCGTAAAACTCCGCATTGAGCGGCTTCTTCTCGCCATCCATATAAAAATCTGCATTTAACGTCCAGTATTCCTTGGAAATAAATGCATTGATCTCGGCATCTCTGTCGGAAATGATCCGCAGTGCCACGGACTGCACACGACCGGCACTTAAGCCGCGCTTCACCTTCGCCCACAGAACCGGGCTGATCTTATAACCCACAAGACGGTCAAGCACTCGTCTTGCCTGCTGTGCATCGACCAGATTGGTATCGATCGGTCTCGCCTGCTTGATTGCCTGCTTAACGGCATTCTTGGTAATCTCATTAAATGTGATACGGCTTGTATTTTTGTTTTCCAGCTTCAGTGCGGTCATCAGATGCCACGAAATCGCCTCTCCCTCACGGTCCGGGTCAGTTGCGAGATATATCTTATCTGCCTTTTTTACTTCTTTACGAAGCTTCGCCAGCAATTCTCCTTTTCCACGGATGGTAATATACTTCGGCTCAAAATCATTGTCTACATCAATTCCAAGCTGACTTTTAGGCAGATCCCTGACATGTCCATTGGACGCAACGACTTCATATGAACTTCCCAGAAATTTTTTAATTGTCGTCGCCTTTGATGGTGACTCAACGATAACAAGATTTTTGGCCATTTCCTACATACCATCCTTTCAAATTGCAGGCATAGGTGTCTACAATACTATTGCATAATACTGGTTTCCAATCTGCTTGATGACTCCCTTCATTTCGAGAGAAAGCACAAGCTGCATGATCCGCTGCACAGGCAAACCCGACATCCGGACCAGCTCCGATATATGAATCGGCTCTAAACCTAAATAAGAATACACTATTTTTTCAGACGTTTCAAGCATTACCTCACATTTTTTCTTTCGGACGGACGCATCCTCGTCCAGAAAAATACCTAATCCGTCAAGAATATCCCTCGTCTGTGTGACAAGAAATGCCCCGTTTTTGATCAGGCTGTTACTCCCCTTGTAGCATGGGTCATAAATGCCTCCGGGTACGACAAACACGTCCTTTCCCTGCTCCAGTCCAAGCTCCGCAGTAATCAGTGATCCGCTCTTTTGTCCCGCCTCGATCACAAGGATTCCGTCGGATAATCCGCTGATGATCCGGTTTCTCATTGGAAAGTTACCGGGATACGGCGGCATCCCCGGACTAAATTCCGAGATCACACCTCCGTTCTCCTGCATCAGCATATAACTCTCGATATGGTTATCCGGATAGCACCGGTCAATGCCACAGCCCAGCACACCATAGGTTCTTCCGCCTGCCACCGTAAGAACACCTCTTTGTGCTGCAATATCAACTCCCCTTGCCAGCCCGCTGACAACTGCGATCCCGTTTTCCGCAAGCTCTCTTCCGATCTGCTTTGCCGTCTCCATCCCGGCGTGGCTCGCATTTCTCGCCCCCACCACCGCCACGGACGGCACATGCTCTGACGGAAGACTTCCTTTATAATATAATGCATACGGTGGATCTGCAATATGGTGAAGCTTTGCAGGATAGTCCGGATGGGTGACGCAGGTAAATAAAATGTCCCTGCTGCAAATGCTGTCCCACCGCCTTTTGATCTGCTCGCGGTTTCTCGAAACAATCAGACGGTCAATGTCCTTCGTCCGCAGTCCGGCAACCTGCGCCAGTGCTTCCCTATCCGCTTGAAAAACCGCCTCCGGCTCTCCAAACACCGAAAGTATTGCCTGTATCTTGCGGCAGCCGATTCCCGGGATCGATGAGAGCCAGAACTCGTACAGTTCCTTCGTCATGATGCTCCCCCCTCTCCCCAGTATCTGCGGTCAATCGAACGGTAAAACACAGCCTCTGCAATATGCTCCTGTCCAATCGTTTCACTTCCCGCCAGATCAGCAATGGTTCGTCCAACTTTTAAAATCTTATGATAGGCTCTCGCACTAAATTCCATTTTCTGAAAGATATCTTTGAGATATTCTGCAGCCTGCGCCGACATCACACAATACTCTCTGATCTTGTGCGGCGTCAGATCACTGTTATGGCAAAAGCTTTCATTTCGGTATCTGGCAAACTGCAGCTTCTGTGCCTGTTCCACACGACGGCGGATGATATCAGAAGACTCCGGCTCACACCGCCTGTCTCCTTCTTTCCACTCCAGATGGCGGTATTCTAACGGCATTGTCTCCGTGCAGATATCAATGCGGTCCAACAGCGGTCTGCTGATCCTTCCGAGATATCTTCTGACCTGTCCCGGGGTGCAGCTGCATTTACTGCGATCCGGATACCAACCGCACCGGCACGGATTCATTGCTGCCATCAACAGTGTGTGCGCCGGATAACGACAGCTTCCGCGAAGCCTTGACACATTGACCCAGCCGTCCTCCAGGGGCTGTCTTAACACCTCCAGCGTGTTGCGTTCAAATTCCGGCAGTTCATCCAGAAACAGGACACCTCCCGAGGCAAGACTGATCTCACCGGGTCTCGGATAAGTACCTCCCCCGATCAGTGCCCGCTGGGTTGCCGTGTGATGCGGTGACCGAAACGGGCGTCTGCGCACCAGTGGCGTCTCACCGGAAAGAAGTCCCGCCACGCTGTATATCTGTGAAATCTCCATCTGCTCCTCAAAGGTCATCGTCGGCAATATACCGCTCATCCTGCCTGCGATCATTGACTTACCGGAGCCCGGCGGACCGATCAACAGCAGATTATGCATGCCGGCTGCTGCGACCTCTGCAGCCCTGCGCGCTGTCTCCTGACCAAGCACCTCCTTAAAATCCGCCCCTGTCTCCCAGACAGACTCTCCATTGTGTTGTCCCCGGTAAACATGATTGTCTAGCATATCCTCCTCAAGCAGATCGATCACCTCTCGAAGCTTCTTCACACCGATCACATTCATTTCCGACACTACCGAAGCTTCCTCCTGATTCTCGGAGGACAGAATGCAATAGCTTATCCCCTGTGAAAGTGCACCGTACACCATTGGCAAAACTCCGCTCACCGGGCGCACTTCGCCCTCCAGGCTCAGCTCCCCGATCAGCAATATATTACTGAAATCTGATTTGGAAATATAGCCGTATGCCGATAACACCGCCACGGCAATGGCAAGATCATACCCGGTTCCATCCTTCCGGATGTCCGCAGGCGAAAGATTGACCGTAACTCTCCGTGGAGGAAAACGAAAGCCCGTATTCTGTAGTGCAACGCGAACACGCTCCTTCGCCTCCTTGGTCTCCGAAGAAAGGTCTCCAACCAAAGAAAAAACAGGCAGTCCATCGGATATGTCTGCCTCGATCTGAACCATGTGGCCCTCAATGCCCTGAACCGCCACACAAAACGTCTTACTGTACATACTGACTCCTTTCACTCTCCGCAAAAGAAGCTTCCCCTCAATATATATTTTCGTATTATAACACCCACAGTAACAAAAAACAATCCCTGTTATGTAATCGGGATTGTTTTGTGATTCATTATTTGTCCAGGATCTTCTTGATCTCATCCATAAATATGCTGACATCCTTAAACTCACGGTAAACCGATGCAAAGCGCACATACGCAACCGGATCCAGCTTTTCAAGATGATTCATCACAAGCTCTCCTATATAGCTGCTTGGAATCTCACGCTTCTCCTGATTAAAGATCTCTGCCTCCACCTGATCGACCAGCGCATTCATCTGATCGATCGACACTGCGCGCTTATGGCAGGAACGGAACACACCGCTCTCGATCTTCGTTCTGTCATAACTCTCCCTGCTCTGATCCTTCTTGATCACAACAAGCGGGATTGCCTCCACCTTCTCATAGGTAGTGAAACGCTTTCCACATTTATCACACTGTCTTCTGCGCCGGATCGATGCATTATCATCTGCCGGGCGTGAATCAATTACTCTTGTATCGTCCTCCCCACAATACGGACATTTCATGCCGGTTACCTCCATCTTTTGTTCTTAGCAACATTATCGTTCAAACCGTCCAAAAATGCAAGCAGTTATTTTACTCTTCCCACTGACATTTCTGCAGACACTTTTCCCGCTCCACTTCCACAAGGATCACATCCGTGCCGATCCGTTTGATCTGCTCGTAAGGAACAATATATTCCTGATCTCTCCCCAATATGCCAAGCACCTTGCAGGGACCCGGAATGATCAGACTGCAGATTCTCCCTGTTTTCTTTTCAAAATCTACATCGCAGACATTTCCGAGCCGTTCCCCGTCACAGATGTTGATCACTTCCTTTTCCCGAAGCTGTGACATTCTCATATGGCATCCTCATTTCTGGACAAAAGCCGGTCATTTGTATTATTTTATGCGCTGCCTTCCAATCATGTGAGGTAATTTTTCATGGATTTTAATGCTCTTTTTTCCAGACGACTGACCTGTGCCTGGGATATCTGTATCTCCTGTGCCACCTCCATCTGCGTTTTCCCTTCGAAATAACGAAGCTCTATGATCCTGTGTTCTCTCTGGCTTAAGCGGTCTATCGCTGCTTTTAATGAAATCTGCTCAACCCATTTATCCTCCTTGTTCTTTTTATCACTGATCTGATCCATAATGTAAAGATTATCGCCGCTCTCCGCATAGACCGGCTCATATAAAGATACCGGGCTCTGGATCGCGTCCAGTGCAAAAACAATATCCTGCGCAGGAATATCGAGCTTTGCGGCAAGTTCCTCCACCGTCGGTTCCTTATCCGACTCCTTCATCATAGCTTCCTTCGTATAGATTGCTTTGTAAGCAGTGTCGCGGATCGAACGACTCACCCGGATGCTGTTGTTATCCCGCAAATACCGGCGCACCTCTCCGATGATCATCGGCACTGCATAGGTACTAAATTTCACATTCAACGTTGTGTCAAAATTGTCAATTGCCTTCATCAGACCGATACAGCCGATCTGAAACAGATCATCCACGTTTTCACCGGAACCGGAAAATCGCTGGATGATGCTTAGCACCAGTCGTAGATTCCCCTTGATAAATCTTTCTCTTGCCTTTCGGTCACCCTCCTGTATCTTCCGGAATAATTCCACTTTTTCTTCATTCGTCAATAATGGTAACTGAGAGGTATTCACCCCGCAAATCTCTACTTTATACATTGCCATGAGCGTTCTCCATTCTGCGAAAGAATTTCTGTGATTGTGCAGCACCGGCATGATATCACCGGCTATGTATGTAGGATTTGCGATTCCGCCTTTTTTATACCTGTTCCAGACGCATGATTTCTTTTTTCAGACGCTTCATAATCTTTTTTTCCAGCCTTGAAATATAAGACTGCGAGATTCCAAGCAGATCTGCCACCTCCTTCTGTGTCCGCTCCGCCCCGTCCTTTGTGTTAAGTCCAAAGCGAAGCTCGATGATCATGCGTTCCCGCTCTCCGAGCTTATCTAACGCCATCCGCAACAGCTTGCGGTCCACCTCCTCTTCCAACCCCTTTGAGATTGCATTCTCATCAGTGCCGAGAATATCTGACAGCAATAGTTCATTGCCATCCCAGTCAACATTTAACGGTTCATCGATCGACACCTCCATTTTCACCTTATTGTTGCGCCGCAGGTACATTAAGATCTCATTTTCAATGCATCTCGAGGCGTAGGTTGCAAGCTTGATATTTTTCAGCGGATTAAAGGTGTTGATCGCCTTGATCAGACCAATTGTACCGATAGAGATCAGGTCCTCAACACCGATCCCGGTATTGTCAAATTTCTTGGCAATATAGACGACCAGCCGCAGATTATGTTCGATCAGTCTGCTTCTTGCCTTCTGATCCTGCTCCGTGCCAAGCAGCCCAAGGATTTTGCTTTCCTCCTCCCTGCTAAAAGGTGCCGGCAGGATCTCCGCCCCTCCGATATAATGGATCTCTCCCCCCTTTTTGGGGAGAAACCATCCCCGCAGTTCGGGCATGATACGCAGTTGAAACTTATTTGGCATACTTATTTTTATCATTTCTTCATCCTTTCTATTTACCTTCTTCCATACATAATAAGCTGAACGGCAGAATCTTCTGACAATTGCGGGCTGACCGCCGCAAGGAAGTTTCTGATTACAGAACCGTCCTGCAGGATCAGCAGCGGAATACGGTATGCCGGCAGCACGCCATCGCCCCCGATCGAATGATACGGGATCATGAGCGGACGTTTCTGTTCGGCAATCTTAAGCTTAAGCGCCAGACTCTGTGCCATGATCATTACACGTTCTCCGCTGTAGGGACTTACCAGACAGTTTCCGGTATCTAACAACAGCCGCAACGGATAACGCCTGCCATCCTCCAGCCCTATGATCCCGTCCATCGTGTTCACGCGCTTCTCCCCATGTCTGAGATAGCGTTCCATCACAAACAGTACAAAGAATACACCTGCTGCACCGGCAAAGACCATCCATATTCCGGGACTGCGCCACCTGCAGATCCACTCCCTGCACATATAGATCATCCCCCCGGTCACAAGACTGACCTGCAGCATTGCAAAAATATCCTTCAAGAGCTCCCGAAGCTGCTTTTCGTGAAATGTGATCTGAAGCATTTCCAGTGCTGTGAGAAGCGCGACCACCAAAAGAAACACTCCCGGCTGGTACATTTTCTGCATTTCTCCTGCCTTCCCCACGCAGTAACGCAGCCACAATAATACAAACAGCGTTTCCTGGCTGCTCCCCAGAAATGCTGCCACCACAAGACATCTTTTTTTGAGATATTTGCGCCGCAGCAATGCCGTCATCCCGATCAGAAACAGGTTCATTATGAAGTTCAGAACCAGATATACATCCCAATAAAACCGCATGGTCATCGCATTTATTACGTCATCTCCTTCCTGTCTTTTCTAAGGACAATTATATGCAAGCTCCTTCAAGAAAAATGTCAAATCAGGGCGAAAACAAAAAAAGTCGTGTCTGTCATCTCGACAAAACACGACTTTTCATTTGATCTTTATCACACAGTATTCCTTAGATCAGGTTTATCTGTGTATTTGTTCTGCACCCTACTGCGCATCTTCTGCCAGCGAGGTATCCTTAAAACGGACCGGATTGCTGCAGCTTAGCTTCACACTGTCCCCATTCTGAACCTCAACCACAAACGTATTCGGCAGTTTATCCGGCTCATAGGATTTGTTCTTATCCAGCTTACGTTCAGAGCGTTCCGGGATCTCCTTCAACTCAATCCGGTGTTCATCCAGCCACTTGGATTCGAGTTCCTTTCCATCAAATATCACCTTACAGTACGGGGTAAAATTCTGACCATGAACGATCACTTTACCGTTCCTTACCGTGACGTTCTCAAGCTTAACAGGCTGCGTTCCCATTTGCAGATCTGTTGCCTCAAACGGAGCCTCACCTCCATATGCATAGTTCTCTCCATAAAGAAGATCATATTCTAATGTCCTTAAATTCTCCTTATAGCGGTCACTGCTCCGATCTGCCTGCTGATGATACTTTGTGATCAGTCCCTGATGGATCCCAACCTGATCAAGCACCTCCGAATAGAGCTGATATGCTGTCAGATCCTGATCCTTCTCCTTCAGTCCGTAATTATTCCAGACAATATACTGTGTCTCATACAGACTTCCGTCATTCAGATCCTCATTGGTAAGCTCAAGGCTTGGCAGATGATCTCCATACAACACAAGCACAGTCGGCTTCTTACGCTTCTCCAGCGCACTGATCAATCTGCCGATCATCTGATCAACCTCATTGATCTCATTGACATAATAGCGGTAACTGTCCTCTTTGCCCTCCGGAGAATTATAGACCTCGATCGGATCCTTGGCATCCGGATCGACATCATTATATTTTCCGTGGCTCTGCACCGTAATCCCAAAGGTAAAGCACGGCTTCTCCCGGTTAGTGTTCAATGTCCTAAGAATCTCATCCACCATCACATCATCCTTCACCCAGCCATTCGGATTCAGGGTAATGTTATTCATATACTCCACGGATGTGAAGCTGTCAAAGCCGAGATTAGAAAAGACCTTGTTACGACCGTAAAATGTCGCTGTATTATTATGAACTGCATGACTGGTATAACCGATCTCAGCCAGATCATTACATATACTCTCAGAGGTTTTGCTTTTAAGAACTGTTTTGTACGGATATTCGCTGACACCAAAATCATGCTGGCTCATTCCCGTCAGAACCTCAAACTCTGTATTGACAGTTCCTGCCCCCACAGTCGGCACTGTCAGCTGTCCATTCGTATACTCCTTCTGCAGCCGATGGAAATTCGGAAGGGGATCTCTCGAAAAGCTGATCTTCTTCACATCACAGATATCAAAGAAGGATTCCAGCTGGATCATTATGATATCCGGCTTCACCTTCGTATCCTGCTGCTTGTCACTGATAGTAGCCTTAAGCTTTGAAACACTTTCCTCGGAATAATCCTCCGGTTTCTTGATGCCGGTGTCTATGATGCTGTTGGCAAAGCAGTACACAAATCCATAATTCTCGTAAGCCTCTGAGATATTGGTATAATTCTCTGCCAGCGCCTGAACGGACGTACTCGACTTATGCATCACAAAAATACTTGTAATAACTACAAGCACCACGAACGTAGAAAGCATATATGCCTTCTTTGTCTTGTTCTTCTGAATGCATGGCGTCTTGCGGAACAGTACAACCAGGGAAACCACCAGAAGGGCAATTGCAAAAAAGATCATCACCACATTAAACGCCGTCAGATAATGACCGGACACACTGATTGCACTGCTGATCAGTGTAAAATCGACCGCAGAAAACGGTGTCACTCTGAAGTGCAGTATCACAAAATTGACAATGCCGAATAAAAGCCAGACAACAGACATGAAAACGAGAACAAAAATCTCCCGCTTAAAGTACATTGCAACTGACAGAGTCAGCATAATAATGAGTACATTAAATAAAAACAAAAATGGCTGCTCGACCATATACGAAAATGCCGAAAATAAAGACTTTCTATTCAAACTCTCAATCACGACGTCCAATATAACCGGCAGTAAAACATAAAAAGTCACAAACTTTTTGAGCCGTAATAATTTTTCTCCCATGATCAACCTTCCTTTATATCAGTTTCCTGTAATGTAAAATATCGGCGCAGGCAGATAAAGACCTGCTCACGCCGATAGTATATCACTTTCTTTTTCAAATTGCACGAAAATTTTATGATTGGTTTCTTAAAATTTTATGAAACCATTTTCTTAATTATTCGCGCTACTGAACAGCAGTCCCGGACGCTGTCTGTGCCGCTGCTGTCAGATGGATCGTTATCTTCGTCTTGTTGCCTGCCTGATCCTGAACCTCATAAACAACCTGATAGCTTCCATCGTTCTGCTTTGTGATCTTCACCTGAACATCCGAAACATGCAACGTTGAAATATTATCCGATACACTGATCAGCGATCTTGCATATTTCTCAGTGACGGTAACAGACGGATCTACCGGATAGCTCTTTCCATCCTCCACGCCGGTGATCTTCGGAGCCTGATCGTCCACATAAGCCTTTACACTGACCTGTGCAAGTTCACTGGCATTCTGTGCCTGATAGGTCACCTTGTAAACACCCTCTTTCAGCTTCTTAAAGATTACCTTTACATACTTACGGTCAAGAGCTTTCCCCTTCTGGGTGATCGTGACATTTTTCAGTGCATTTGCCTTGGTAAGCTGATCTGCCGACTGTACATATAGATCGCCGGCACCGGTAATCTTCGGAATCGGAAGACTTGCTGTTACCTTGATCTTAACGATCTTTTGAACCTTACGTCCAATCTCATCCTTCAGCTTATAGATTACTTTATACATACCCGGCTTTTTGGTGTTGACCTTTTTGACAACTTCACCATTATAACGGATCAAAACCTTAATCCGTGATGTTGCATCATAGCCGGTCGTATTCTTTGCGGTTACGCCGCGCTTGACAGAAACACTGCCGCCATATGGCACGGTCTGATTCCTGGCACCGGAAATAGTCGGCTTCTTCTTATTCCACGGATTACCGGAGCTCCATACATCGGTCGGATCCCATCTGCTGGAGGACGGCAGCCTGATTCCTGAAGGTTTGCCGAGCGGTCCCGGTTTGGACGAATTGTAAACGGTTACCGGAGATCCGGACGGTACATTGTCATAGATCCATTTCGCATCTGCTACGGTAAGGCGTACACATCCATGGGATGCTGTTGTTCCAAGGCGGTTATATGCCTCTGACGACAGTGTGGACGGTGACGGCTTATAGTACCATACGGAATGAAATAAAATGCCGCCGTGGATCCTGGTACAATACTGACCATAACACGGTCCGATCAGGGTATGCCAGCGCATCTTCTCTCCCAGAGGGAATGTTCCTACCGGTGTGGCTGCTCCTGTAGAGCATACCATTGCCTTGACCGGCTTATACTTTCCGTTTGCATTCATTTTATAAATCGTAACACAGTTTTTCTGCTTGTTAACCTTGATCTTATATCCGGAAGCGGCTCTGCTGACAGAGCTGTTACCTGCCAGACTGATGCATACCGCCAACACAAGTATGATCCCCAGCGCCTTCTTAAAGATACAGTTGTTCCGTTTCATGTTCTCCCTCCTGTTATCTGTTTAGATCTTCACCGGTAAACATCTGATTCTGCTACTCGGTCATGTTCTTGTAGATTCTTGCAACCTTGTCAACCGGTCCCTTTGCAACCAGATGACCACCATCAAGAATGATCGCACGGTCGCAGATTCTCTGAACCTGCTCCAGGGAATGTGACACGAAAAGCACGGTCACGCCCTTGTCAAACATATCCATGATCTTTTTCTCGCTTTTACGGCGGAACTTCTTATCTCCGACCGACAAAACCTCATCGAGGATCAGGATCTCCGGCTCTACTACTGTCGCAATGGAAAATCCCAGACGCGACTTCATACCGGAGGAATAATTCTTGATCGGTACATCAATAAACTCTCCAAGCTCCGAAAAATCAACAATCTCATCAAACTTTTCATCGAGAAACTCCTTGGAATATCCAAGAACCGCACCGTACAGATATATATTCTCTCTGCCGGTATACTCCTGACTAAAGCCCGCACCAAGCTCCAGAAGAGGCGCAAGTTTACCTTTGGTCTGTACATATCCTGTTGTCGGCTTTAACACACCGGACACGATCTTAAGCAGTGTACTCTTACCGGAACCGTTCAGTCCAAGCACACCGAGACGCTCGCCCTTTTTCACTTCGAAATTGATCTCACGCAATGCCCAGAACTCATTAAAATGCAAATCCCGTTTCAGAAAACGGATCATATATTCCTTCAGGTTATCTACCCTGTCCTGACTCAGGTTAAAGCGCATTCCTACGTTTTTTACCTTGATGGCAACATTATTCTTCATTGAACTCTCCATTTCTGCAAATATGCAATTTGTTGCAATGATCGCAACGATCCTCATCGGTTATCTACAATTACAAATACAAAATGAAATCATCCTGTTTCTTATAGAAAAGCACCATTCCTATCACTAAAAGCACGACTGCAATCCCTGCTGACAGAACACAATAATGCATATTCATCGGTGCTCCATATAAAACCGAATTACGGAAATTGGCAATGCACATATATACCGGGTTCATATTAAACACCCATCCTTTACCGCTCTTGATGATCCTTTCTACCGGATAGAAAATAGCAGATGCATACATCACAAGCATACAGGCAACGCCCCAGATATATTCCACATCACGGAAAAATACACTCAGTGTGGCAAGGATCAGGCTGACTCCAAGCGACATCACGAACAAAATAGCGAGAGGGATCCATGCCTGTACCAGATACATTGTCGGCTCCACCTTCAGGACAATACCGACACCGACCAAAACGATCAGAGAGATCAGAAAGATCAGGAAGTTCGATACCACAGAGGATACCACATAAATATACTTCGGCACATAGACCTTTTTTATCATCGACGAGTTACCGCTGACAGACTTAAGCCCCGCCTTAGTTGCTGACTGAAAGAAAGAGAACAAAAGACGACCGGTCAGTACATACACCGGGAACTGCTTTGTTCCTTTATTGAAAAAAGTACCAAACACAACCGTCAATACAATCATGGTCAAAAGCGGCTCGATCAGAGTCCAGAGGATTCCCAGATATGACCGGCGATACTTCAATTTGATATTCTTCTTGACCAATTCGTACAAAAGATTATTGTACTTTGTAAAATTCCTAATAATCTGCTTCGATTTACCCATAGATTTCCTCATTTCTGCCACCCTGCTGTCAGGCAGCATTCATTTCGAATTATCATTTCCCTGTCCTTTAATGCGGACAATCGGTACTAATTATAACATAAGCTGGAGAAAAGTCAATTTTTCTGTCGCATCCCCCGATTCTATTGACCCCGCCGCCTCTATGTGATAAAGTACAATCATAGGGAGAATGCATTTGCAGACTACTCCCATCGGAAAGGAAGTCTTTTCTATGATACAGTTAAATCGAGAAGCCGGTATCTCTCAGAAATACGACGGTTCATTAGATTATGGCATTGAGATGTACGATCATCTTCCATATAAAAGAAACAGCGATGTATGTAACGCCGGTGCGATCGCACTTTACAGCGGACATATCATCAAGTATTATCTCTGCAACAACGAGGAGGAAGTCTATCCTGTTGACAACAGGGATGATGAGATCCAGTCGATCCTGCAGCGTGCCCGCGAACAAGCCATGCAGCTTCAGACAGCACCGGAGGAACCGGAAGTGATCGGAGATCCTTCGGAGATCACAGACGAACAGATGCAGGCATTGACTGCGGAGCAGCCTGAGACACCGGAGGATGCAGAGGTTTCTGACACAGAGCAGCCCGCAGCCCCTGAGGTTGTTAATTTAGATGATATAGAAGACTGGTAATCCTGGTACTTAAAATCCCGGTGGAATTACTCCGCCGGGATTTTTCTTTGCTTTAATGTCTTTCAGGCACTGCCTGTGCTTCTCTTCTTCTGTCAAATTTTATTATCTCAAACTTCGCACATAAAATATATCACTGCGCCCATACTATTTCTTATGTCCGAAGCCTAATTTGGTTTTTTGCCTTGATTTTTTGAACAACCGTGAGCT